>JBOGGR010000289.1:0-3561 GCA_050744025.1 Acidimicrobiales bacterium | reverse complement strand
GGGCCCATGTAGACCAGCCACTTGGGGTCCTTCTGGCCGTAGCGGCCGGCCACCAGGATGCGGGCGGGGAAGCCGTGGAGGACGGGGAGCGGGGCGCCGTTCAGGTGGTCGGCGAGGAGGGTCGAGGGATGCAGGGCCGTGCCCACCGGGATGCTCTCGACGTAGCCGTCGGCGCAGCTGAACTGGATCTCCACGGCGCCCGCCGGGATGCCGGCCCGCCGCAGGAGCGGGGCTAGGGGGACCCCCCGCCAGACCCCCGTGCTCATGAGCGAGCCGCCGAGGAGGTTGGAGATGCACTCGAGGGTCTGGACCTGCTCGACGTGGGGCTCGGCCTGCAGCTCTGCATAGCCGAGGGAGAAGGGGTGGGTGCCGTCCACGCGGAGGGTCCAGAGCGATGCCGACAGCTCGGGCATGAAGAGGAGGTTCTTGGACACGACGTAGAAGTCCGAGGTGGGTGTGATCCCCGACAGGTCGCCGAAGACGGCCTGGCCCGACGGGGTGGCGGCGGGCGATGTCGTCGTCGTGGAGGGCGCGGGGGCGGGGGATCCCGCCGGGGCGGTGGTCTCCTGGCCGGCGGGCGGCCGGGACGTGGGCGGCGACGAGGCGGACGGCGAGGAGGCGGATGGCGAGGAGGCTGGCGGCGAGGAGGCGGACCGGGACCGGCCCGAGACGCCGACCGGCCCGGGGCCCGCTCCGGCGGATGCCAGGACGGACGGGGGGGCGGCGGAGAGGACCCTCTCCCCCAGCGTCGAGAGGGTCGCGATGCCGGCCCCGGCCCCGGCCGCCTCCAGCAGGGCCCGGCGGGTCCAGCGCGGCTCGGGGGAGAGCGACGACGAGCTTCCGGCGCGGACCGGGAGGGAGAGCGGGGCCGAGAGCGAGAGGTCGACCAGCAGGGCGACCAGCAGCCAGTCGCCCACCACGACGAGGGTGCTCCCGGCCATGAGGCCGCGGCCGATGGCGACGAGGGGCAGCGTGAGCCCCGAGAGGACGGCCGCGGGCAGGAGCACCCGGACGAGCGCCGGGCCCCGCCGGCGGCCCCCGCCGGTGGGGACCCTGGCTTCCAGGGGCCGGGTCCACCAGGCCATGACCGCGCCGAGGACGGCGCCGAGGGCTATCACCGCCAGGACCAGGCCGACCACGAACAGGGGCCGGGCCTGCTCCTGGAGGTGGTCGATCAGGTAGCCGAACGCCCGTCCGGGGAGGAGCCGCGTGACGCCGTCGGCCACCACCTGGGGGATGGTCGCCACCCCGGCCGCCAGCTCGAGGAGGAACAGCAGGCCGACGGCCAGCCCGGCCGCGCATGCCCCGGCGACGGCCCCGCCGAGCGAGGCCCGGACCGCCTGCCCCCGCCGCCAGGACGAGGTGTCAGGCGGCCCCCCAGCCGGCGTCGCGCCGGCTCCGGCGGTGCTCAGGCGGCGCTCGATGTGGAGGTGGCGGGATGGGACGACACGAGGGAGGCGAACACGACGATGTTGCTCAGGTAGTGATGGGTGGTGCTGTCGAACTGGCCCCCACAGGTCAAGAGGCGCAGGGCTGCGTAGTCGGTGTTGCCGTACACGGTGAAGCGGGGGAAGCTGGCCTTAGGGTACTCGCGCACGCCTGTGATGCGGAAGACGGCCACGGTCCGGTCGGCCAGGGTGACGTCGACGTCCTCGCCGGGCTTCAGGGCCCCTAGGTGGAAGAACACCGACGGTCCCTCGGCCGCCGAGTCGATGTGGCCCTCGATGACGGACGGGCCGACCTGGCCCGGCGTGGGCGAGTACTCGTACCAGGCTGCCTCGTTGTAGAGGGGCCCGGGCTGGGGGACCTGGATGGTGCCGTTGGCGTTGAGGCCGAGGTACTGGAGCTTGGACTGCACGTCGATGGCCGGGATGTCGATCGACACCGGCTGGGAACGCGGCAGGACGGGCCCCTGGACCGCCGTGGTGGGAGGCGATGGCGATGCGGTCGTCGTCGTGCTGGCGGGGGGGCCGGGCACCGCCCCGCGCTCCGAGGGGGTGGTGGTCGTGCTGCGCCGGTCCGCCCGGGGGGCGGTGGTCGTCGCCGCCGGTCCCACCGACCCGGCGGCGGCCGCGGAGGGCTGGGGTGTGTCGTACTGGGACGTGGCGGCCACGCCGATGGCGGTGCCGCCGCCGGCGACCAGCACCGCTCCCACGACGCCCGCGGCCCACCCGCGCCGACCCCCTCGCTGCCACCACCTGGGCCTGCCCATCGGCTCGCCGCTCCTCTCCTCGTCCATCCTCGTACCAGTAGTCCGGGGCCGAGCCTTCTCGTGGACGGCCCAGCGCTCTTTGTCAGGGCTCCAAGCCGTACCCCGGCGGATCGCAGCCGAGGCCCCTTTCGAGGCGAGGGAACATCTCCTCCAGCATGAAACGTGTGCGTGCCGGGATGACGTGCTCGGGATAGGCCGCCTGCACGGCGTCTACGTCAGCCGTGGTCCGCCTGGCGTCGTAGACGGCCATGGCGGCACCTCCCACGACGAACAGGTACTTCGGTGGCGATCCGAGACAGCACGGCATCGAAGTCCATCATGGGCTCAGCATCGGAGTGCCCTTCGCGTCATCCGGGATCGCCACGGCGCCGTAACAGCTGTGTAACAACCACCGGAAGGGATTGCCGGCGAGGGCGTCAAGGTGCTCACCGAGTCAGCCGGGCCGTTCCTGACCCACCCACACAGGAGTGCGACTCATGAAGAACAAGGTTCGTGTGCCCTTGGTCGGTCTCGGGGCACTGGGGATGGCGCTGGCCTATCCAGGCATCGCCTTCGCCCAGGGATCATCCGGCTCGACCACCTACCAGGCCAACCTCCAGCCCGTGCCGCTGAACACGCCTGCTGGCGCGGCGTCCGGGTCCCTCACCCTGGTGCTCAACGGCAACCAGGCCCAGATCACCGAGCACGTGACCGGTCTCGGCGCCACGTTCATGGGCGCCCCGTTCCCCCACGTCCAGCACATCCACGGCAACGCCATGGGCACCTGCCCCACGGCCTCCGCCGACACCAACCACGACGGTGTGATCAACTCGCACACCGAGGCGATCAATGACTACGGCCCGATCGTGACCACCCTGTCGGTGAGCGGCGACACCAGCCCGGCGGCCGGGACGAACGTGAAGATCGCCCCCTCGGGTGCGAGCTTCAGCTACAGCCGGACCATCACGCTGGACCAGAGCACGCTCACCAATCTCCAGGACGGCAAGGCCGTGGTCGTCGTCCACGGGCTCAACCCGTCCAACGCGCCGGCCGCCTCCCTCAAGGAGAAGAGCCTGCTGGTTCCCTCGCTGCCGCTGGCAGCCACCGCGCCCGCCCTGTGCGGCGTCCTGGTCTCCTCGCAGATGTCCTCGATGCCGACCGGCGCCCCCCAGACCGGCGGCGGCTCCACCTCCGGCGTCCAGGACGGCGGCCTCTTCGGCATCGGCGGGGCCCTGCTCCTCGGCGGCGCAGGGATCCTGGCCTACCGCCGGCGTTCGGCCACGAACAGCGCAGCGTAAGCAGCAGCTCCCGCTCTGACCTACATCCGCAGGTCTGACCTGGGAACATACGTTTGATCCGCGAAAGATGCC
>JBOGGR010000288.1:0-2777 GCA_050744025.1 Acidimicrobiales bacterium | reverse complement strand
GGGATATCGTGCGTGGAAGCCCCTGAGAAAAGGCGCAGTCAGACTTGTCTCAGCCGCGACCGGCGCCTTCGGCAAGTCGCCGCCGCGCTCAGTCGGCCGCCAGCGCCGGGTCGCCGGCGACGTGGCGGGCGTCGAGCAGCCCGAGGGCCGCCCTGATGTCGGCCCGGGCCACGGCCAGGGCCTCCTTCACCGTCCGCACGCTGTGGTCGAGGGGCAGGTGGGCGTCCCACACCGGATACCACAGCCGGTCGGCCACCGCCCCCACGTCCCGCCGGCCCCCGTGGACGAGGACCAGGTCCAGGTCGCCGGCGGGGAAGAGCTGGCGCCGGCCGTAGCCGCCCACGGCCACCAGGGCCACCCCCGGCTCCTCTCCGAGGAGGCCGCTCAGCCAGGCGTCCACCAGGCCGGCGTGGGCCCTGGCCAGGTCGAGCCCGGTGAGCCCCCGGTCGGCGAGGAGCGCCCGGCGGCGCGCGGCGAACGCTCCCGGGCCGGCTGGGCTCTCCGACCGGCCTCCCGGGCCGGTCATGACCGCCTGGCGGCTGGGGGCGGGGGCCCGGGGGAGGGGGCCGCCCGGGACGTGGGCACCGGGTCCCGGCGCATCCCGCTGCTGTTTCGCGACACCCTGTTGGGGGAGTGGGCAGCGGGCATGCCGAGGGCCGACCCGCTCAGGGTGGCCATGCCCCGGGACAGGGCCAGCCCCAGGTCGTAGCCCGACTCGGCGTGCTGGGAGAGGTCCAGGCCGGCCAGCTCCGCCTCCTCGCCCACCCGGAGCCCGACCACCTTGTCGATGGCCTTGGCGATGAGGAAGGACGCCCCGAACGAGTATGCCGACACCGCGGCTACGGCCAGGGCCTGGTGGCCGAGCAGGGCCGCACCGCCCCCGTAGACGAGGCCGTTGGCGCCGTTGACGGCATGGGTGCCGAAGACACCGATCAGCAGCGCCCCCACCACCCCGCCCACGAAGTGGACGCCGCCGACGTCGAGGGAGTCGTCCAGGCGGGCCCGGAACTTGAGGCTCACCGCCAGGGCGCACACCGCCCCCGCGGCCACCCCCACCACCAGGGCGCCCACCACGTCGACGAAGCCGCAGGCCGGCGTGATGGCGACCAGGCCGGCGACGGCCCCCGAGGCCGCCCCCAACGTGGTGGACCGGCCGCCTCGCAGCTTCTCCACCGCTGTCCAGGCCAGCATCGCGGCGGCGGCGGCGGTGTTGGTGTTGACGAAGGCCTGGGCCGACAGCTGGTTGGCGGCAAGGGCCGAGCCGGCGTTGAAGCCGAACCACCCGAACCACAGGATGCCGGCGCCGAGGAGGACGAGGGGGACGTTGTGGGGGCGCATGGGCTCCCTCGGCCACCCTCGCCGACGGCCCACCACCGCGGCCACGGCCAGGCCGGCCATGCCTGCGTTGATGTGGACCACGGTCCCCCCGGCGAAGTCCTCCGCCCCCCGCCTGGCCAGCCAGCCGGTGGGCGAGAACACCCAGTGGGCGACGGGCGCGTACACGAGGACCGACCAAAGGACGACGAAGGCGACGAAGGCGCCGAACTTGAGCCGGTCCACGGTCGCCCCGGTGATCAGGGCCGGGGTGATGACCGCGAACATCATCTGGAAGATGACGAACACGAGCGGAGGGATGCTCTGGGCCGATGCCCCGGAGTAGCCGGGCACGGCCTCTCCCATGTGGGCCAGGCCGGCGAAGTGGAGGGTGCCGATGATCCCGGCTCCCCCGGCGTCCGGCCCGAAGGCCAGCGAGTACGCGAGGAAGACCCAGACGAGGCTGACGACGGCGATGACCACGTAGCTCTGCATGAGCACGCCGAGCACGTTCTTGGCCCGGACCATGCCGCCGTAGAAGAAGGCGAGGCCCGGCGTCATGAACAGCACCAGGGCCGAGCTGGCCAGCACCCAGGCCGTGTCGCCGGTGTCGAAGTGCATGCGGCTCCCTTCGCGGCCCCTTCTCGGGGTCTCGGGCCAGTGTCGGCGAGGGAGGTTTCGTCACCGGGGCCGGCGCGTTACGCCTGTGTGAACTCCGCCGGCGGGGGGGCGGGTCTCGGGGGCTGGGGCGGGGGCGGTCCCGGGGTCCCGCTCCGGGGGAGGTGATAGCACTTTTGGTCGTAGGACAGCACAAACCGCTATCAGCGCGGCCTCCGGGCGGGGGGGGCGGGGGGGCGCCCCGCCGGTGCTCTAGGCTCACGGCCCGATTCCCAGTCGACGAGCCGACCCGAGGAGCCTCGCCATGGCCCAGCCCCTGCCCATGTCCCCGGCCCGGTCCCGGGCGTCCGGCAACGCCGCCCCGTCGGCGCCGGCCCAGGCGCCAGCCCCCAGCCCCTCGGCCCATGCCCCGAGCGCCGGCCACGCTCCGGGCGCCGGCGTCGCCGGCAGTGATCCGGTCGCCGGCGAGACCCCGGCCGGGCCGAGCGAGGACCTGGTCGAGGACGAGCTGCTCGTCGAGGAGATCTCCATAGATGGCATGTGCGGCGTCTACTGAGGCGAGCGGCGGCGCCGGGAACGGGGGGCAGGGGGCGTCGCCTCCGGCTCCCCCATTCGACGTGGCGCGGCCGTACAGGGTCCATCCGCAGGTTGCCATCCGGGCGGAGCCGTTCGGCGCCCTGGCCTACCATCACGGCAGCCGGCGCCTCACGTTCCTGCGGTCGTCCGAGCTGGTGGAGCTGGTACGAGGCCTCCAAGCGCACGCCTCGGTGACCGAGGCGCTGGCGGCCTCCGGGCTGGCCCCCTCCCGTTGGGCGCCGATGACCGGAGCCCTGGCGGCCCTGGAG
>JBOGGR010000287.1:0-4045 GCA_050744025.1 Acidimicrobiales bacterium | reverse complement strand
GCCTCCTCGGCGCGTGGGTCAGCGAGCTCGGGGTGCCGATCGTTCGCGAACGCGAGGTGACGGGATTCGCGGAAGACGACAGCGGCGTCGACGTCGAGCTGTCCGACGGCCAGACGCTCCGGACCGCTTACCTCGTCGGCTGCGACGGCGGACGCAGCGTGATCCGCAAAGCGGCTGGCATCGAGTTCCGCGGGTTGGATCCGTCGACCAGCTGGCTGATCGCCGAGGTCGAGATGGCCGAGGAGCCGCAGCTCGGCATGCGCCGCCAGGGCGGTGGCCTCGGGCGCGCCGGCGATACGGGGGCGATTCAGGTCGTGCTGACCGAATCGCAGGTCGAACACCCCTCCGAGCCCACCCTGGTCGACGTCAGCCAGGCGCTCATCGCCGCCTACGGGACGGACTACGGGGTACACAGCCCCACCTGGATCTCACGCTTCACCGACATGACCCGGCAGGCGGTGTCCTACAGAGAAGGACGGGTGCTGCTTGCGGGCGACGCCGCGCACGTGCATCCTCCGCAAGGCGGCCAGGGCCTGAACGTCGGCGTACAGGACGCGGTCAACCTCGGGTGGAAGCTGGCCCAGGTGGTCAACGGGACGTCACCGGACAGCCTCCTCGCCACCTATCACGCCGAGCGGCACCCGGTCGCTGCTCGTGTCCTGCACAACGCGAGGGCGCAGATGAGCCTCACCGGCGCCGACGAGCGCAACGAGGCGCTGCGCGAGACCGTGGCCGAGTTGCTCGGCATGGAGGAACCACGCAGGCGATTCGCGGCGATGATGTCCGGCCTCGGCATCCATTACGACCTCGGGGAGGGGCATCCCCTGCTCGGGCGCCGGATGCCCGACCTCGATCTGATCGTCGCCGGTGAGCCGGTACGGGTCTTCACCCTGCTGCACGACGGCCGGCCCGTGCTCCTGAACCTCGCTGAACCCGGCGGCTTCGACATCTCTCCTTGGGCGAATCGAGTCCGGTTCGTCGACGCCAAGCATGCTGGCGTGTGGGAGCTCCCGGTCATTGGCGAGGTCGCTGCTCCCCAGGCCGTGTTGATCCGGCCCGATGGGCATGTCGCCTGGGCAGGAGACCTCACGGACCCAGAGCTGCCTCGAGCACTTGCAACCTGGTTCGGAGCGGGCAATCACTGGTTCGGTGCGGATTCCTACACAGGGCCTCAGGCGACAGCGGGCCCCCCTACCCCCACCCCCGGCTCGACCTAAAGATTGTCGTCACGTATACCGAAACGCAATCAGATATGGTTCGTCGGCCCAAGCCCAGCGGCATGGCGCGTTACGCCGATATGGGGCGCCGCGCGCCCTCCCCGGACGAGGAGGAGCGCCGGGACCTCATGGCGTTGTGCCGGGAGGCCGTGAAGCTGCTCGGAGCGTCGCGGGTCTCGGTGTGGGCCCACGACCCCCGGGCCGGAACCTGCACGCCTGTCGCCGGCGCCGCCACCAGAGGCTCGTCCGCCGGGCGGCTGGACGAGTGGGCGCACACGTCCCTGGAGGATCTCCCCCCGTTCGAGGCGGCGATCCTCGAACGGCGGCCGGTCCTCGTCACCGAGCCCGAGCAGGCAGGTGGCCGCATGCCGGAGCTGGCCCGGTCCTGGCGCATCGACACCTGCTCGTGCCAGCCGGTGGTGCTCCAGCGACCTCTGGGGGTGCTCCTCGTCGAGCCCGGCACCAGTGCAGCCAGTGCCGGCCGTGCGGTCGAGCGGGCCCAGCTCGCCGAGCGGGCTGCCGCCTCGCTGGCCTGGCGCCAGGCCGACCTCGCCCGGGCCGAGGCGGAGCTCCTCCTGGAGCTGATCGAGCTGGGTGGCGAGATGAGGGCCGGGATGGGGGCCGTCCTGGGCGCAGGCCTGGGCGCCGGGCCGGTGCCGGCGCCCGAGGACACGTTCCTCCCCGCCTGTCGCCGGCTGGCCCGGCTGCTCGGCGGCCGCGAGGCGAGGGTGGTGCTGACGGGGGGCGCCTCCGCCGTGGGCGCCTCCGCCGGGGGCGCTGCGGAGGGCGAGGTGGCACCGGTCGTCTCGGCCAGCGTGGCCTCTGACGGGCCCATGGTGGCCCCGGAGGACGACCAGCAGCCGCCCGTGGCGTGGTCGGTGGCCGGCGCACCGGGCGTCGCGCTGGCCGTGCCCATCCGCCTGCACGGGGCGCCGGCCGGGGCCCTCCTCGTCCTGGCGGGGAAGCCCCGCCGCTTCACCGAGGCCCAGGCGCGCCTGACCCGTGCCGTCGCCGCCCACCTGGCCTCCATGCTGGAGCGATCTCGGGTGGAGCCGGGAGAGGCGCCACAGATGACGGAGGACATCCTGATCGGCCTGCCCAATCCGGGGTTGTTCCAGGCCCGGGCCGCCCAGGCCCTGGCCGCCAGCCAGGGCGCCCGGACAGTCGTGGCGATGCTGATGCTGGACCTGAACCACTTCAAGGAGGTCAACGACACCCTCGGCTACCATCGGGGCGACCTGCTCCTGGCCCAGGTCGGGCCCCGGCTGGCGGGCGTCCTGCGACCCACTGACACGGTCGCCCGCGTCGGTGGGGACGAGTTCGCCGTCCTGCTGCCCGGAGCCGACTCCGCCGCCGCCCTGACCGTCGCCGAGCGGGTCATGGCCGCGCTCCAGACCTCCTTCTCGGTCGACGGGATCACGCTCGACGTCGAGGCCAGCATCGGGGTGGCCGTGGCCCATCCCGACGCCGGGGCCGACGTCGATGACCTGCTGCGCCAGGCGGACGTGGCCCGGTGCTCCGCCAAGGAGGCCGGGATCGGAGTGGCGCTCTACGACCCTGGGAGCGACGCCCAGGCCCCAACCCGGCTCGCCTTCCTCGGCCAGCTGCGGCGGGCCCTCGACACCGACGAGCTGGTGCTGCACTACGAGCCCAAGGTCGACCTCATCCTCGGCCAGCTGCGCGGGGTGGAGGCACTCGTCTGCTGGAACCACCCCTCGCGGGGCCTGCTCCTGCCGGCCGCCTTCATCCCGGGGGCCGAGGGCACCGGCCTCGCCGGCCGGCTCACCATGCGGGTGCTCGGCCTGGTCCTCTCCCAGGCCCGGGCCTGGGTGGAGGCCGGGACCCCGCTGGCAGTGGCCGTCAACCTGTCCGCCCAGAGCCTGCAGGACCCTGGCCTGACGAAGCGGGTCATGACCCTGATCGTGCAACACCGGCTGTCACCGGCCCTCCTGCGCCTGGAGTTCTCCGAGAGCGCCATCCGAGACGACCTGGGCCGGGCCATGCCGGTGCTGAGCGCCCTGCACGAATCGGGCATCGGGCTGTCGCTGGACGACTTCGGCGCCGAGGACTCCTCGATCAGCCAGCTCCAGCACCTGCCAATCGACGAGCTCAAGGTGGGCCGAGCCGTGGTCTGCGAGGCCACCCGCCGGCCCGACCACGTCACCCGGGTGCGCTCGACCGTGGAGCTCGGTCACCGGCTCGGCCTCACGATCGTCGCCGAAGGGGTCGAGGACGAGGCCACGCTCCGGGTCCTCCAGGGTCTCGACTGCGATGCCGCCCAGGGCTCCTACTTCGCCCCGCCGATGCCCGCCGATGCCTTCGACGGGTGGATGGCGGCGAGGGAG
Organism: Acidimicrobiales bacterium; assembly: GCA_050744025.1. Taxonomy (GTDB): domain Bacteria; phylum Actinomycetota; class Acidimicrobiia; order Acidimicrobiales; family JAJPHD01; genus JBOGGR01. The sequence continues at coordinate 483 of JBOGGR010000287.1, read as the reverse complement.
GCCTTCCTGCCGAGGCCGGCCAGGCCGGCCCTCGTGACGTCGCCCGACCAAGGCCTCCCCGGTCTCCAGCCGGGGCGCGTCCAGGCGGCGCTGAGCTAGACATCCCACGATCGGCAGGCGTCGAGGGGGATCTCGGCGGGCGGCCGGGATTGGCGTGTCGTGCGGTTGCCGGCTGGTCGTGGGGCGGGGCCGGGTCCCGAGCCGGGCGGGGTGGGCCCCGGGCCGCGCTGGGTGCCGGCCGGCACGAGGCGAGGTGATAGCACTTTTGGTCGTAGGGCAGCACAAACTGCTATCACCTCGATCGCCGGCCCCGGAGACGCCCCCGCGGTGATCCACTACGCGGGGAGCCGGGCGCTGGGGTAGGCAACCGTTGGCACAATAGTGAGTGGTACCAAGCGTACGAGTGATCGAGTGATACGCTGCGGTGGTGAATCTGACGGAGTGGGCGCGGCGCCAGGGCGTTCATCCCCAGACCGCCTACCG
>JBOGGR010000286.1:0-2713 GCA_050744025.1 Acidimicrobiales bacterium | reverse complement strand
CCTCGACCCTCCTCGCCGACCACCTGAACGGCGCCCCGCTCCCCGTCCTCCACGGCTTCCCCGCCCGCATCCTGGTGGCCGGCCGCTACGGCCAGAAGGACCCCAAGTGGCTGGTCTACATGGGCCCGTCCTCCACGCCGGTGACGGGCTACTGGGAGCAGCGCGGCTGGGACAGGAAGGCGGTGGTGCGCACGACGTCGCGCATCGACTACCCCCGTTCCGGCGCCGCCCTGGCCGCCGGCCGCCTCGTCCCCGTGCGAGGGGTGGCCTTCGCCGGCGACCGGGGCATCTCCGCCGTCCAGCTCAGCCTGGACGGCGGCCGCCACTGGACGCCGGCCACGCTGGAGCCCGCTCCCTCGCGGTACAGCTGGGTGATCTGGACCTTCCCGTGGCAGCCGGCTCCGGGGCGCCACCAGCTCGTGGTGCGGGCCAGGGACGGCACCGGCGCCCTCCAGGCAGCGGCCGCCACCGGCAGCTTCCCCGCCGGAGCGGGGGGCTGGCAGCGGATCGGCGTCACCGTTCGCTGAAGGGCGCCACCTCGGGCTGGTCGCCAACCGAGGAGCCGGCGCCCCGCTCGGACCGCCACCGCCGGCCGGCCATGGCCAGGGCGGCCAGGATGCAGAGGACGGCGACCACGGCGATGACGTAGCCGGCGTCCTCGATGCCGTGGTAAAGGGCGTGCCAATGGCTCCCGATCTCGTAGCCGGCCACGGCCAGGGCCGCCGTCCAGGGGATGGAGCCGGCCAGCGTGTAGGCCCCGAAGCGCACCGGCCTCATGCGGGCCACCCCCGCCGGCAGGGAGATGAACGTGCGGACCACCGGGAGCATCCGCCCGAAGAAGACGGCGGCCTGGCCGTGACGCTCGAACCAGCGCTCGGCCCTGTCCACGTCGGAGTCCTTCAGCCAGATGTAGCGGCCCCACCGGTGCACGGCGGCCCGGCCCCCCGCCCAGCCCACGGCCCACGCGATCAGGCCACCCACCAGGTTGCCGACGGCCCCGAGGACGATGACGGCGACCAGGTCGAGGTGGCCGGTGGCGGCCAGGACGCCGGCGAAGACCATGATCAGCTCGGACGGGATCGGTATGCAGGCCGACTCGGCGATCATCAAGAGGAACACGGCCGCGTACCCGCTCGATTGGATCAGATGCTGCATGGTCTCCAGTCCCGTGAGGCGTGCGGTCGCCCGCTCGCTGTCCAGCGGGCGCCGCCCAACGTTACCGGGCTTCGTTTCTCACCGGGTTCACACGTCGCGTCATGGCTCGAGGTAGAGCCGCCAGCGGGTGAGGAACGCATCCAACCGGATCCGACCGGCGCCGCGCTCGAGCGGTTCGAACGGATCAGCGGTCCCGACGACGAGGCCGCAGCCCGCCACCGCACCGGCCGGGTCGCCCCGCAGCATGACGACCCTCTGCCCCGGGTCGCGCTTGGACAACCACGTGAGCCCCTCGGCGTCGGGCGCCCATCGGCGAATCGCGCTGGCCCACTCGCGACAGCACGGGTAGCCGTCCTCGTCGCACCGGGTCAGCCAGTCGTCCTGACCGATCTGCGGAGCACCCGCTGCACCTGCGGACAGCGAGAACCGAGCCGGCACGCCCGGGCACCCGGCTGGCGGCGCGATCTCGGGCAACGGTCAGAAGCTGTCGTCCGCTTCGGCCCCGACGAGCGCCACCAGTCGCCTGTCATCGGCGTGGTCCATCGGGCGACGATTCCCCCACCGAGGCTGCTCGGCTGTCCCCCACACAAGCGCGCCCCACGGGTCGCTGGTCGCCCGAAGGCGGCGGTTGACCTCGGCGACGACAGGACGTACCGCCCCGCGCTCAGCGTCGAGCTGAAAGGCTGGGTACACGTACGCGCGCCCGTGCCTGACCGCGATCACCTCGGAGGAGTCCCGGAGCCGTTTGGTGAAGCCCCGAACGTCACCTACAGGCCCCAGCACCTCGGCCACCCGAGCCGCGCCTACCATCGGGACCGTCTCGAACACCTGGCGATGGAACGACCCGGCGAACGCCTGGCCCAGGGCCTCTGCCTCGACCACGATCGCAACGATAGCCTGCCCGTGGCGTGCGTCGCGCCTGCCAGCCGCCCTACAGCCTGACGTACTCCCAGTCGACGGGCCTCGTGTTCACGCCGGTCGCCGGCGGCGCCAGCCACGACGCCATCCGGCCCGGCTCGGTCACCGCCGCCATGAGCGATGCCACGTGGTCCCGATCGGCCTGGGTCGGCAGCCACTCGCCCAGCCGGGACGACCACTCCTCCTCGGTGACGACGTGGCCGGCGGGCGAGACGTGGCGGCCGGCGAAGGCCCCGACGGCCCGGTGGAAGCCGGCGTGGGGCAGGCGCAGCGTGGCCCCCAGCGGGGCCAGGGACCTGTTCCAGCGGGCCAGGCCCTTGGCGCAGTCCTCCGTGTAGTCGTCCCGGAGGACCTGGTTCAAGGCGGTGAGAGCAGGGACCTCGGCCGCCTCGGGATCCCCGCCCGGGCCCGGCCGCTCCACCTCGGTCATGTCCCCCGTGAGGACGTGGTCGTCGGCCCGCTGGTCCTCCTGGTAGCGGCCCTTCAGCCCGGCGCTGTAGTAGCTCCCGGCGTTGGTGGAGACCTCGGCCCCGAACAGGTCGAGGGACGCCGAGTAGTGCAGGTTGATGTAGCGCTGGAGGGTGCCCAGGTCGATCCCACCGTGAGGGGCCACGTCGTCGGTGTCGTGCTCGGCCATGAG
>JBOGGR010000285.1:0-9126 GCA_050744025.1 Acidimicrobiales bacterium | reverse complement strand
CCCCCGCCCCGGCTGCCCCCCTCGCGGAGCCGGCCGCCCCCGCCCGGGCCGGTCCCCGGTTCCGGGACCGGATGGGCAAGGCCAGGGCGCTGCTGGCCGGCCCCCTGGGGGCGGTGGCCGGCCGGTCCGGGATCGACGACCAGACCTGGGACGAGCTGGAGGAGGCCCTGGTGCTGGCAGACGTGGGGGTGGTCCGGGCGGCAGGCTTCCTCGGCCCGTTGCGGGACCGGGTCAAGGCCGGGGAGATCCGCACCGCCGAGGACCTGCTGGAGGGGCTCAAGGCCGACCTCAAGTCGGCCATGGCCGACGGCGACCGGGCCCTGCGCATGGACCCCGGGCCGGTCAACGTCTGGCTGTTCGTGGGGGTCAACGGGGTGGGGAAGACCACCACCATAGGCAAGGTCGGCATGCGGGAGGCGGCGGCCGGCCGGACCGTGGTGATGGCAGCCGGCGACACGTTCCGGGCCGCGGCCGCCGAGCAGCTGGAGCTGTGGGCGGAGCGGGTCGGGGCCGACCTGGTCCGGGGGGGCGAGGGCGGGGACCCCGGGTCGGTGGTGTTCGACGCCGTGCAGCGGGCTTCAGCCCGCCGGGCCGACCTGGTGCTGGCCGACACCGCGGGGCGCCTCCACACCAAGGTCAACCTGATGGAGGAGCTGAAGAAGGTCAGGCGCGTGGCCGAGCGCCCTCCCGGGCGGCTCAACGAGGTGCTGCTCGTCATCGATGCCACCACGGGTCAGAACGGCCTGGTCCAGGCCCGCCAGTTCACCGAGGCCGTGGGAGTGACCGGCATCGTGCTGACCAAGCTGGACGGCACGGCCAAGGGTGGCATAGCGCTGGCCATCCAGGGGGAGCTGGGGCTTCCCATCAAGCTGGTCGGCCTGGGCGAGACGGCCGAGGACCTCGTCGAGTTCGACCCCGACGAGTTCATCGACGCCCTGTTCGGGTAGCGGGCCGGGGGCGGCAGCGGGTCCGGTAGCCTGGGGGACCGCATGTTCGAGACCCTGTCCGACCGTTTCGAGGGCATCTTCACGCGCCTTCGCGGTCGTGGGCGGCTGGGCGAGGGGGAGGTCGACGAAGCTCTCCGTGAGATCCGTCTGGCCCTGCTCGAGGCGGACGTCAACTTCAACGTCGTCAAGGGCCTGGTGTCCCGGGTCCGGGAGCGCTGCGTGGGGGCCGAGCTGTCGAAGAGCCTGTCGCCCGCTCAGCAGGTGATCAAGATCGTCAACGACGAGCTGGTCGGCGTCCTGGGCGGGGAGACCTTGCGGATCACCTATGCGGCCCGGCCTCCGACGGTAGTGCTGCTGGCCGGGCTCCAGGGGTCGGGGAAGACGACGGCCACGGCCAAGCTGGCCCGCTGGTTCAAGCAGCAGGGCCGCCAGCCGTTCCTGATCGGTGCCGACCTCCAGCGTCCGGCGGCGGTCGAGCAGCTCCGGGTGCTCGGGGCAGAGGTTGGGGTGCCCGTGTTCAGCCAGCCCACCGACCCGGTGGCGGTGGCGGCGAGCGGGCTGGAGGAGGCCAGACGGCGGGGCCGGGACGTGGTGATCGTGGACACCGCCGGGCGGCTGTCCATCGACGAGGAGCTGATGGAGGAGATCCGGCGCATCTCCGGTGCGGTGGATCCGACCTACACGTTCCTCGTCATCGACGCCATGACCGGTCAGGACGCCGTGAGGACGGCCGAGGCGTTCCATGCCACGTTGGCCCTGGACGGCGTCATCCTCTCGAAGCTGGACGGCGACGCGCGGGGCGGGGCGGCCCTTTCGGTCAAGGAGGTAGTGGGCCGGCCGATCGCCTTCGCCTCGACCGGCGAGAAGCTGGCGGACTTCGATACGTTCCATCCCGACCGGATGGCCAGCCGGATCCTCGGCATGGGGGACGTCCTCACCCTGATCGAGACGGCGGAGCGCAGCTACGACCAGGACCTGGCCGCCAAGGCGGCGTCCCGGCTCCAGGAGGGACAGTTCACCCTGGAGGACTTCCTGGAGCAGCTCCAGCAGGTGAAGAAGATGGGCCCCCTCAAGGGGATCATCGGGATGCTGCCCGGTCTTCCCAAGGAGCTGCGCGACGCCGACATCGACGACCGGGAGCTGGTACGGGTGGAAGCCATCGTCTCGTCGATGACCCCGACCGAGCGCCGGGAGCCCTCCATCGTGAAGGGGTCCCGCCGGTCCCGGGTCGCCAACGGGAGCGGGCGCACCACGGCCGAGGTGAACCAGCTCCTCAAGCAGTTCGAGGAGATGCAGCGCATGATGAGGAGCATGGGCATCACGAGGACGCCCAAGAGGGGCAAGAAGAAGGGCAAGCGAGGAGGACGGGTCACGCCCGCCATGCCGCCCCTGGGCGGCCTCACCTCGCTGCGCCCCCGCTAAGGACGCCAAGGAGAGGAAGTCAGAGTGGCCGTGAAGCTCCGCCTCATGCGGATGGGGAAGAAGAAGCAGCCTACGTATCGGGTGGTGGCCGCCGACAGCCGGTCGCCCCGTGACGGGAGGTTCATCGAGATACTGGGGACCTACGCCCCCCGATTGGAGCCATCGGGTGTGATCATCGACAACGCCAGGGCCGTCAGGTGGCTGTCGGAGGGGGCACAGCCGACCGAGACGGTGGAGAAGCTGCTCAAGATCTCCGGCGCCTGGGACGAGTTCCAGGCGGCCCGGGCCACCCGGGCATCGCGGGCGTGACCGGCACCGACGAGGTCGGGTGGGGGGAGGGCCGTGATGTGGACGACGGGGGGGACGGCGAGGTCACGGGCAACCGGCTGGTGGGCGCCGTCCCCCGGTCGGTGCTCGAGTTCGTGGCTCGCTCGATCGTGGACGATCCGGACGCCGTGGACATCCAGTCGGCCGAGGGTCGTCGCGGGGTGGACCTGCGCCTGACCGTGGCGCCGGCCGACATGGGGAAGATCATCGGGCGGCGAGGGCGGGTCGCGCAGGCCATCCGGACGCTCGTGCGGGCGGCCGGGGCCAGGGAGGGCATAGAGGCCTCGGTCGAGATCGTCGACTGATCCCGGTCCGGTGAGCGGTCCGACGATCGAGCCTGCCGTCTCACTGCTCGAGGTGGGGCGGGTCGGCCGCCCCCACGGGTTGCGGGGGGAGGTGGTCGTCGACCTCCTGACCGATCGGGTCGAGCGGGTGGCGCCCGGCTCGGTGCTCAGCTCCGACGTGGGGAGGCTGGAGGTGGTCCGGGCTTCGCCCCACGCAGGTCGTTGGATCGTGACGTTCGCCGGGGTCGAGGGGCGGGAGGAGGCCGAGGGCCTGCGGGGCGTGGTGCTGAGGGCTGAGCCTCTGAGGGACCCCGAGGCCCTGTGGGTCCACGAGCTCATCGGCTCCGAGGCTCGGGACGTGGCGGGCCGTCGCCTGGGCGTGGTGACGGCAGTGGAGGCGAACCCGGCGAGCGATCTCCTGATCCTCGACGGCGGCGGCCTGGTGCCGCTCCGCTTCGTGGTGGACCGGGCGCCGGGGCGCGTCGTGGTCGACCCCCCAGCCGGCCTGCTGGACGGTTGAGCTCGGTCGACCGTGCGCATCGACGTCTTCACGATATTCCCCGACCCGGTGCGGGAGTTCTGCGGGACCAGCCTTGTGGGCAGGGCGGCCCGGACGGGCGTCCTCGATCTCCGGGTCCACGACCTGCGCTCGGCTGCCGCGGATCCCCACCGCTCGGTCGACGACGCCCCCTTCGGTGGAGGGCCGGGCATGGTGCTCGTCCCGGCCCCGCTGTTCGATGCCGTCGAGGCTCTTTCCCCGCCACGGCCCCTCTACCTACTCGGGCCGTCGGGCCGCCACTTCGACCAGGCCACCGCCTACCGCCTGGCCAGGCTGGACCCGGGGTTCTCCCTGATCTGCGGTCGCTACGAGGGAGTCGACCAGAGGGTCGCCGACCACCTGGCGGACGACGAGCTCTCGATCGGCGACTACGTGCTGGCCGGGGGCGAGGTGGCCGCGCTCGTGGTGGTGGAGGCGGTGGCCCGGCTGGTCCCTGGCGTCATGGGGAACGAGGCCTCGGCGACCGACGAGAGCTTCACGGAAGGGCTGCTCGAGTACCCCCAGTACACGCGACCGGCCGAGTTCCGGGGGTGGGAGGTGCCGGAGGTCCTGCGCTCGGGCGACCACGCTCGCATCGCCCGCTGGCGGCGGGCGCAGGCCCTGGCCCGGACGCTGGCCCGGCGCCCGGACCTGGTGGCGGGCCGGGGCGGCCTCACCCTCGACGAGGTGCGGCTCCTCGAGGACCACGGCTATCCTGGCTCGGTCCCTGGCCCTCCCGAGGAGCACTGCGCGCCATGAACCCAACCGATCTGGTCGACCGCGACAGCCTGCGGGACGACATCCCCGAGTTCGCCCCTGGAGACACCCTCAAGGTCCATGTCCGCGTGGTGGAAGGGAACCGGGAGCGCGTCCAGGTCTTCCAGGGAGCGGTGATCCGACGGCAGGGGTCCGGGGTCAGGGAGACCTTCACGGTGCGCAAGGTGAGCTTCGGAGTGGGGGTGGAGCGCACCTTCCCCGTCCACTCACCCATCGTCGCCCGCATCGAGCCGGTGGTCCGGGGCGACGTTCGCCGGGCCAAGCTCTACTACCTGCGGGACCGGACCGGGAAGGCGGCCAAGATCAAGGAGAAGCGGCTCGCCCGTTGAGCGAGGCGGGACCTGGCGGAGCGCATCGCTCCCCGTGATGGCCCTAGAGTTCGGGTGGGCGAGGGAGCCCAGGGCCAGGGAGAAGAGGGCGGTGAGGCAGTGAGCACGAGTCGATGAGCGCCGAGGACCTCGAGCGGTACGAGACCGAGATCGAGCTGGCGCTGTTCCAGGAGTACCGGGCCGTCCTTCCGATGTTCCGCTACGTCGTGGAGACGGAGCGCCGGTTCTACCTCGCCAACGACGTCGAGCTGGAGGCCAGGGGGGAGGGGGTCGGGTCGTGGTACGAGGTCCGGCTGGGGGATGCGTGGGTGTGGGACATGTACCGCCCGGCCCGGTTCGTGTCCTCGGTGCGGGTGGTGACGTGTCGGGACGTCAACATCGAGGAGCTCCCCGACAAGGAGCTGTGACGGTGCCGGACACGGTCGGCTCCCGGGGGGCGGGTGGCGCCGCGGCGGACAGGGCGGACCCCCGGGGAGCGCTCAACCGCTCGCTCGGGCGGAGGGGGGAGGCGGCGGCCGCCGCCTGGTACGAGGCCCGGGGCTACGAGGTGCTGGCCCGCAACTGGCGGCGCCGGGAGGGCGAGATCGACCTGGTGCTGGGCCAGGGCCGGGCCTATGTGTTCTGTGAGGTGAAGACCCGTACCACCGACGCCTTCGGGGTCCCGGCCGAGGCCGTGACCAGGGAGAAGCAGCTCCGGCTGCGGCGCCTGGCGGCGCGCTGGCTGGACGAGGAGGCGCCGGGCCCGGCCCGCCAGATCCGCTTCGACGTGGTGTCGATCCTGGGTGGCGAGATCGAGGTGATACAGGGGGCGTTCTGAGCTCTGGGCCGTGCCCCTCGTCGCCGGGCGAGCAACGGCAGGCGCGGCCCGAGGTCACGGGCGCCGCCAGACCCTCCCGCCGCCCGCTCCGCCGGTGCCCCGGCCGGGACGGCGCCTCGCCCTGTGCTCCCAGCAGGGCCGGTGCCAGTGGCGGCGGAGGTCGGGGACCTCGAGGGGGATCACCACCACGTGGCCCGTACCCGGCTCGATGCCCTGGTTGCACCCGGGGCAGACGTAGCGCTTCGTCGCCCGGTAGGGCTGGACAGCCCTGACCTCGGCCGGCGAGCCGGTGAGCGGGTCTTCTAGGGTGCCGGCCATGAAGACCATCCTCGTCGACCGGGCCGACGGCGTCGTGACAGTCACCCTCAACCGCCCGGAGAAGAAGAACGCGGCCGACGCCGTCATGTGGGCCGAGCTCCTGGACGTCTTCGAGGACGTGTCGCGACGGGCGGGGGACCGGGTGCTCGTGGTGACCGGGGCGGGGGGGGCGTTCTGCTCCGGAGCGGACCTCAGCGACGTGACCCGGGGCGAGGGGCATGCCCTCGGCCGCATGCGCCGGATCGCGAATGTCGCTCTGGCACTGCACCGGGTCCCCAAGCCCACCCTGGCCAAGGTGAGGGGGGTGGCCGTGGGGGCGGGAGCCAACCTGGCCCTCGGGTGCGACCTGGTGATCGCCTCCGAGGACGCCCGCTTCTGCCAGATCTTCGCCCGCCGGGGGCTCACCGTCGACTTCGGCGGCTCCTGGCTGCTGCCCCGCCTGGTCGGCCTGCGCCGGGCGAAGGAGCTGGCCCTCCTCGGCGACATGGTCCCTGCGCGCGAGGCGGCCGAGATGGGCCTGGTCAACCGCGTCGTCCCGGCCGAGGATCTCGATGCCCTCGCCGACGACTGGGCCCGTCGCCTGGCCGACGGGCCGCCCCTGGCTCTTTCGATGACCAAGTCGCTCCTCGACCACAGCTTCGCCGTCTCCATGGACCAGGCCCTGGAGGACGAGGCTCGCACCCAGTCGGTCAACATGGCCACGGCCGATACGGCCGAGGCCCTCCGGGCATTCGCGGAGCGGCGGGAGCCGCGCTTCGAGGGGAGATGAGCCCGGCTGGCGGCCGCCCTATGGCGTCGGCAGGTCCAGCACGGCTCCGTGGGGAACGGTGCGCTCCGCAGCCGTCACCTGGCGGATCCCGACCTCGTCCGCCTCGGCATTGGTGTTGGCGCACCCGCCCTCTGCGTGGCTCTGGTAGGTGACGGCGACCCCGGCCGGCGCCACCTCCTCGCCGGCCTCGGTCCGCCCCCGGGGCCGGCTCCAGCGGACCACGGTCCGTGGGTCGTCGCAGCGGGCGAAGACCTCTGACCACATCCCGATCCCGGTCAGCCAGGCACCCGGCCCGTGGAGGTCGCGGATCACCGTTGCCACCCCCTGCTCGTCGGTGACCGTGGCCCGCCATCCCGGGCTGCCAGGCCGGGGTGATCGGGACACGGCGAGACGGTAGGCCCCCCCGGGCACCCATGGGTAGAGCCGGGTATTGGCGTTGCCGTCCAGGCTGGGGAGGTCCGATGCCGTGCCCTCCAGCTCCCCGCCGTCCGGAGGAGCCCTGTAGCCGCCCCAGTTGACGGCCGCCCGGGGCGGCCCGGTGGGCGCGGGCAGCCACTGGAGCCCGGTGTGCCCGGCCCCGCGGTCCCGGCGGCCGTCGTGGAACCCGACCTGGAGGGCCCAGAAGTAGAGGCGGTCGACGGCTGGGGGCTCCAGCACCTCGATCGTGACGCTCGCCGCCACCAGGGGCTCCGGGGTTGTGAGGTGCCACCAGAGGTGGAGGGAGGAGGCGCCGTTGGCGGAGGCGGGGAGCCCCCGCACCCGTCGCGCCCACCGGCCGAGCATCGGCCCGAGCGTAGCCAACGGGCGGGGAGGCAGGGAGAAGGGGGAGGGATGGGTGCTACACCCCCGGCGTAAGGTTTGGGGAGGTGCCTCGTCGGGCGGGCCCGGTCCTGTGGACGCCCCTCCTCTCGTTTCCGGATCGCCACCCTGGAGGAGCGCGCCATGATCGCCACCATCCCATCGGCCACCTTGCTCGGGGTGGACGGGCGCCCGGTCTCGGTCGAGGTCCACGTGGGCAACGGGATGCCGAGCTTCACGGTCGTGGGCCTCCCCGACGCCGCCTGCCGGGAGTCCCGGGACCGGGTGCGGGCCGCCCTCCTCTCCAGCGGCCTGACGTGGCCCCAGCGCCGGATCACCGTGAACCTGGCTCCGTCGGGGGTCCGCAAAGGTGGCGCCGGGCTGGACCTGCCCATCGCCATGGCCGTGCTGGTGTCCGACGGGCAGCTGCAGGCGCCGGCGGTCGAGGGTTGCGCGTTCGTGGGGGAGCTGGGCCTCGACGGGTCGGTCCGCAACGTCCCCGGGATGGTCTCCCTGGCCGACGCCATCCGGGCTCCCGCCCTGGTGGTGCCTGCGGACGGTGCGGGCCAGGCCGCACTGATCGGCCGCCACGTCGTCCGGCCGGTCACGAGCCTCCGGGAGGTGGTGGACGCCCTCCAGGGCGCCGGGCCCTGGCCCCGCCCCTCGTCACCCCCGGCCCCCGACGCCGACCAGGAGCCCATCCCTGACCTCACCGACGTCCGGGGCCAGCACATGGGCCGGTGGGGCCTCGAGGTGGCCGCGGCCGGAGGCCACCATCTGCTGCTGGTCGGGCCACCGGGGTCGGGAAAGACCATGCTGGCTCGCCGCCTTCCCGGGGTGCTGCCGCCCCTCAGCCGCCGTCAGGCCCTGGAGGCGATGCGTGTCCACTCCGCGGCCGGGCTCTCCTGGTCAGGGGGAGCCCTGATGAGGATGCCGCCGTTCCGCTCCCCCCACCACGGAGCTTCGGCCGTGGCGCTGATCGGCGGGGGGGCGGCCTGGATGCGGCCGGGGGAGATCAGCCTGGCTCACTGCGGCGTCCTCTTCCTGGACGAGATGGGCGAGTTCCCTGCGGCCGTGCTCGATGCCCTGCGCCAGCCCCTGGAGGAAGGTGTGGTGCGGGTCTGCCGGGCTCGGGCGACGGTGGCCTTCCCGGCTCGATTCCTCCTGGTGGCGGCCATGAACCCCTGCCCATGTGGAGAGGGCGGCCCTCCGGGTTCCTGCCGCTGCTCGGACCGGGCCCGGGCCCGCTATGCCCGGCGCCTCTCGGGGCCCCTGTTGGACCGCTTCGACCTGCGGGTGCCGATCGGCCGCCCTGCCGTCGATGACTTGATGCGAGGGGGAGGGGAGGAGAGCAGTGCCATCGTGGCCGAGCGGGTGGCTCTGGCCCGCCAGCGCGCCGAGGCAAGGGGGGTCAGCGTCAACGCCGAGATCCCTTCCGAGCGCCTGGACGAGGTGGCGCCGATGTCGGGTCCGGCTGCCTCCCTCCTCGAGCGACGTCTACGCAGCGGCCTGCTCAGCGCGCGGGGTCTCCACCGGGTCCGGCGAGTGGCTCGCACATTGGCTGACCTGGAGGATGCGGCGGACCTCGTTCAGGTGGAGCACGTGGCCGGCGCCCTCGAGCTGAGGGTAGGCCTGACGGCGCTTGCGCCGGCGGTGGCGGCGTGACGGGGTCCGTCGCCTCCCGGCTCCCCGACCTGCCCGACGAGGCCTACGTCGCCGCCCTGGCCGGCTTGCCTCATCTGACCCCGGCCCGGCTGCGCCGCCTCCTGTGCGGCCGGAGCCCTGGGGACGCATGGGCGC
>JBOGGR010000284.1:0-5998 GCA_050744025.1 Acidimicrobiales bacterium | reverse complement strand
CGGCCCTCAGGACCGCGGGGCGTTCCCGAGCACCCCGGCGCAGCAGGGCTCGTAGGTGGGCGACCAGGACGACGTAGGAGAAGGGCTTGGCCAGGAAGTCGTCGGCCCCGGTGTCCAAGGCCTCGGCCTCGTCCCACTCGCCGGACTTGGCGCTCAGCATGAGGATCGGCGTCCAGTTGCGCTCCTCTCGGAGCGTGGCGCAGACGCGGTAGCCGTTCACCTTGGGCAGCAGGATGTCCAACACGATGGCGTCGTGGGTCTGCTCCCGGGCCAGCCACAGGGCCTCGGCTCCGTCCAAGGCCACGTCCACGGCGAAGCCCTCAGCCTCCAGGCCGCGCTTCAAGGCCCCCGCCAGCCGTCGCTGGTCCTCCACCACCAGGATCCGCATCGGCACCCCCGTCGCTCGTCTGATCGTGCCGTCAGGACAATCGTGCCAGGTCGTCGCTGAGTGTTTGCTGAGACCGACGGCATGGCGGGAGCCAGCCATCGGTCGCGCTCTCAGCGCGGGCCCTCAGCGGTGCCCGGCCACACTGCGGGGGTTGCCTGGAGCCATCGCGCCCACGGCGTCTCCTAGCCGCCGACCCGGTCCGCCAGGGCCGCCTTCCGCCCTGGACGGCCACCTTGGCCAGGGCCAGCTACGCAACCTTCGTCAACGACGCCCTGGGGACCTGGCCGCCGACCGCCGGCATCCTATCAAGCGCTTGCGGCCCCATCGCCGCCAGTGGCGTCCTCGTGCGGCTGACCTGGGCCGCCGGCTTTCCTGCTGCGGGCCATCGTCCGCGCGGTGGCCGTCGTGTCCCCAACGGCTGAACTGGTTCCTGATCGTGGCCTCCTTCGGGTCGCCATCATGGTCGCCGGCCGGCCCGACGCCGAGCACCGGGAGCTCGGGGAGGCCCGGGCGGGCAGCGGGCCACACTCGCCACCTACTCGCTGGGCTTCCTGCGCTACATCCGATCGCTGTCCTCAGCCGTCGCCATCGCCGCCTATTGCCTGTGGGCCTCCGAGAAGGCTCAGCCGGCGGGCGGGGGCGCCATTTGCTTCGAGCTGTCGATCGCCGCGTTCGTGGTGGCGGTCCCGCGCTACGCCCTCCTGGTCGACGCCGGCCAGGGAGGCGCGCCCGAGGAGGTCGTGCGGGGAGGCCGGCACGCTCCAGCTCCTCGGGCTCGCCTGGGTGATCCTCTTCGCCTTGGGCGTCTATCGGCTCTGACACCCGGGCTCCTCGCCAAGTGGGGACCGGACCGGGAGGCCGCAGCGCTGTAGTCACCGCAGCAAAGGCGTCGAGCGAGGTCGTCGGGGGGCGCCGAAGATGACCGAGCATCGGGGATCGGGGATCCCGCCTCGGTCGATGGACCCGATGCCTCCCCTGGAGAGAAGGCTCAGCCTGGTCTCAGCACTTCCCCAGCCGGGCCACAGGTCGAGCGACGATACTCGTCAGCGAGCAGGGCAACGGGCCCAGTGAGACCGCTCCAATGGTCGGCGCCCGGACATTCAGCGAACTCTCAGCGGGCAGTCCCGATACTGGGACCACGACACGGCCTAGCCCATGAGCACGAGGGCCAACGAAGAGGAGGCAGGCAGACAATGAGGGAGCCCATGGCGGTGGTCGAGCGTGACGACGGACTGGCCCACCTGCGCCGGGCCACTCGATGGGTGGTGGCTGGCACCCTCGGGCTGGCCGGGCTCCTCGCCCTGGTCGTGTCCCAGGCCCTCCCGGGGCGCCCGGCAACGGCCTCGACACCTTCGACACCTTCGACACCTTCCGCCGGCTCTTTCACGTCGCCCCCCACCAGCCCGGCCACGACCACACCCAACCTCCAGGCCCCGGCACAGGCGCCCACCCCGACCACGGCGCCGGCGCCGGTGCTGTCGGGAGGCTCATGAGCACCCCGGGTGGCCTCATGAGCACCATGGAGGCTTTGTCCTTCCCTGCCCTGGGCACCACGGCCACCCTGATGAGCCATCCTCCTGAGGCCATGGAGGTAGTCAGGAAGGTGCTGGAGGAGGAGGTGGCGGTCATCGACGCCGCCTGCAGCCGCTTCCGGGCCGACTCCGAGCTGATCGGGCTCAACGAGGCTTCCGGGCGCTGGCGCGAAGTGAGCCCACTACTGCTCACCGCCGTCCAGGTGGCCCTCCTGGCCGCCCGCCAGACCGACGGGGCCGTCGACCCCACAGTGGGGACGGCCCTGCGGCTCCTCGGCTACGACCGCGACTTCACCCAGGTGGCGGCGACGGGCCCACCGCTGCAGGTCACGCTGCGCCCAGTCCCTGGCTGGCAGGTGGTCGAGGTGGACCCGCGCCGGGGTCGCATCCGGCTCCCGGCCGGGGTGGAGCTGGACCTGGGGGCCAGCGCCAAGGCCCTGGCAGCCGACCGGGCTGCCCGGCGGGCCGCGGAGCGGGCGGGCGCCTCGGTCCTGGTCGGCCTGGGTGGCGACCTGGCCATGGCCGGGGAGCCACCGCCGGGAGGCTGGGTGGTCCGGGTCACCGACGACCACGCCGGGCCGCTCGATGCCCCCGGCCAGACCGTGTGCCTGGCCGGAGGGGGCCTGGCCACGTCCTCCTCGGTTGTCCGCTCCTGGAAGCGGGGGACCGATGCCCTCCACCACGTCGTGGACCCGGACACGGGCCGACCGGCCGGGGGCCCGTGGCGCACGGTGAGCGTGGCCGCAGCGACCTGCGTGGACGCCAACACGGCTGCCACCGCGGCGGTGGTCCTGGGTGAGGGGGCGTCCGGGTGGCTGGTCGGGCTCGGCCTGCCCGCTCGCCTGGTTGCCCTCGACGGGGGGGTCGAGGTCGTGGGCGGGTGGCCGGCAGAGGATCCATGACCCCCTCCCTGCTGGCCGTGTCGGGCCCCAGCCCCTTGTGGTACCTCACCCGGGGGACGGGCCTGGTCGCCCTCGTCCTCCTCACGGCCTCGGTGGTGCTGGGCATCTTGGGCACCAGTCGCTTCGCCCGACCGGGATGGCCCCGCTTCGCCACCCAGGGCCTGCACCGCAACGTCTCGCTGCTGGTCGTGGTCTTTCTCGCCGTCCACATCCTCACCGCCGAGCTGGACACCTTCGCCCCGGTGGGTTGGCTTGCCGTGGTGGTCCCCTTCCTCTCGTCCTACCGGGCCATCTGGCTCGGCCTCGGCACTCTCGCCTTCGACCTGATCCTGGCCCTGGTCCTCACCAGCCTGCTCCGGGCTCGTCTCGGCCACCGCACCTGGCGGGCCGTCCACTGGCTGGCCTACCTGTCCTGGCCCGTGGCCTTGGCCCACGGGCTCGGCACCGGGACCGACTCCCGCCTGGGCTGGGTGGTGTTCGTCACCGTTGCCTGCATCGCTGCGGTGGTCGTGGCCGGGGCCTGGCGCCTCGCCCACGGGTGGCCGTCCAGAGCGGGCACCCGGCTGGCGGGCGGCGCCGCTGGGGCCCTGGCGCTGGTGGTGCTGGTCGCGTGGACCATGACCGGTCCCCTACGGCCAGGGTGGGCCAAGCGGGCGGGGACGCCCCCGAGCCTGCTGGCCGGCGCCCGAGCACGGCCCGCCTCGACCGGGGTCGCGCCGGCATCGGGGTTGCCACCGGCCTCCTCGCCGAGTGGCGCCACGGATCTTCCGGCGCCGACTTTCTCGGCCAGCCTCTCGGGCCATATCAGCGAAGAGGGCCCGGGTCCCTCGGGCCAGGTGACCATCCGCATCGACCTGCGGATGTCAGGTGGGGCCTCCGGCACCCTCGACATCACCCTTCGGGGCCAGACCGCCGACGGCGGGGTGGCCCTCGACGCCAGCACGGTGAGCTTCGGGCCGACCACGGCACCGAGCCGCTACCAGGGTCAGGTCGTGACCTTGGACGGGGAGCAGATGGTGGCGTCGGTGACCAGTGCCTCAGCGTCCCCCCTGGACCTGGCCATCGCCTTGCACATCGACCCGACCACCGGCTCCGTCCAGGGCACCTTGCACGCCCAGAGGGCGGCCGGCAGCTCCGGCGACGGAGGCAGCGCCAGCGAGGGAGGCGGCGGCTAGTGAGGCGGCCATGACCGGCCCCTCCGGCCTTCCCCGGCTGCTCACCGGGCTCCGCCCCGACGGTCGCCCCCTGTCTCTGGCCGAGCACGCCGCCCACCACGGGCCCCTGCCACCTCGGAGTCGGCGCCGGGGACCCGACCGGGCCCTGATCGAGGTGACGGGTCGCTCCGGCCTGCGGGGCCGGGGTGGGGCCGGCTTCCCCACGGGTCGCAAGCTCGCCTCGGTGGTGGACCAGGGGGGGCGTCCCGTGGTGGTGGCCAACGGGGCCGAGGGGGAGCCGGCCAGCGCCAAGGACCGGGCCCTCATGCAACGTGCCCCCCACCTGGTCCTGGACGGGGCCCAGCTGGCGACTTGGGCGGTGGGGGCGACCGAGGTCATCGTAGCCGCCTGCGGGGAGGCGCCGGAGGTCCTGGCCGTGCTGCAGCACGCCGTCGCTGAGCGGACGACGGGGCACTGGGATCATGTGCAGCCAGTGGTCCTGGCCACCCCCGAGCGCTTCATCGCCGGCGAGGAGTCGGCCCTGGTGGCCCTCCTCAACGGGAGAGCGCCCAAGCCCACCTTCGTGCCCCCCCGTCCCTACCAACGGGGGGTGGGGGGACGGCCCACCCTGGTCCAGAACGCCGAGACCCTGGCCCATCTGGCCCTTGTCGTCCGCAACGGGCCGGAGTGGTTCCGGGGCCTGGGGACGGCGGCCGAGCCCGGTTCCACCCTCGTCACCCTGTCGGGCGCCGTGGTCCGTCCAGGCGTCTACGAGATCCCCCGGGGCACCCCGATGTCGTCTCTGTTGTCCGGGGCGGGGGGTACTACGGCCTCGGTCCAGGCTCACCTGGTCGGCGGCTACGGGGGGACCTGGGTCCGAGCAGATGCGGCCTCGGACATCCCGCTGTGCGACGAGGCCCTGGCCGGCGTCGGCAGCATGCTGGGGCCGGGGGTGGTGGTGGCCCTTCCCGCAGGAGCGTGCGGGCTGGCCGAGACGGCCAGGGTCCTCTCCTACCTGGCCCGAGAGGGTGCCGGCCAGTGCGGGCCCTGCATCCATGGCCTGGGCGCCATGGCCGGGGCCCTGTCTTCGCTGGCCCGGGGTGACGGAGGAGCGGCCCCTATCGGGCACCTGCAGCGCTGGGCCTCCCAGGTCACCGGCAGGGGTGCCTGCCATCACCCCGATGGCGCCGCCCGCCTCGCCACGAGCGCCCTGGGGGTCTTTCGGGCCGACCTCGCCGCCCACGTGCACGGCCACCCCTGCTCAGGTGCCCGGCGTCCGCCCGTCCTTGCCGTGCCAGGTCCGCTGACCCTGACCGCTGGGGCCCGGTGACCGTGAGCTGGCGGCTGCGGGTCAACCCCATCGCCTGTGACGGCCACGGCCTGTGCGCCGAGCTGTTGCCCGAGGCCATCACGCTCGACGACTGGGGCTACCCGATCCTGGACGATCGGCTCTTGCCGCCCGGCGTCCTGGAGCACGCCCGGCGGGCGGTGGCCGCCTGCCCCACGCTGGCCCTCCTGCTGGAGCGGGCCAGGCCGTGAGCCCACCGGGGCGCCGCCGGCGCCAGCTCCGGCTCGGGACCGAGGTCGTCGGACCCAAGGGAGTCCTCCTGTTGGTCCTGGGGGCGGTGCTGGCCGCCATCCTGGCCGTGGTCGGGACCCACGACCAGCACTTCGCCGGGCTGTCCAGCTCTCTCGCTGCACCCTCGGGATCCTCCGGGGCTTCCCAAGGCCCTGGCGGGCCGACGCCTGCTTCCGCGCCAGCAACCACGACACCAACCACGGCGCCCCCTCACCCCACGACCACGGCGCCGTCGAGCAGCTCACCAAGCTCCTCGCCCCCGGCCACGGCCAAGCTGGGTCCGGCCCTATCGTCCACCCCGTACGCGTCGGTGGCCTTCCAGGTCTACCCGGGGACCCCGAGTGCCGCCACCCGTCAGGCTCTGGCCGGCTTCCAGGTCAGCGTGGCTCGTCACGGCACCAGCATCGAGGTGAAGGTCAGCGTCTCGGGCAGCTCGCAGCCAC
>JBOGGR010000283.1:0-2038 GCA_050744025.1 Acidimicrobiales bacterium | reverse complement strand
CATGGACGGAGTGGCGATTGCACCGGGAGCGACACCGTTGACCGGATACCGTTCGGGGCGAGCTCGACGGCCAAGGCCCTGGTGAGGGCGTCGAGCGGCCTCTTGCTGGCGACGTAGGCGGCGCAGGTGGGAGGGGCAGGCCCTTCCTTCTGGACGGCGAGGGCGTTGACGATGGCTCCCCAGCCCCGGGAGGCCATGTCCCGGCGGTCCGCCGAGCAGTGCGGCGGCGACCACGTTCGTCCCGAGCACGAGGGACCAGATCTCCGGCGTCGTGTCGGCGAAGGCCACCCGGGGCCCGTGCTGGGCAGCATTGTTCACGAGCACGTGTACCCGCGGCAGGAGGGCGAGCGTCTCGTCCATCATCTGCTGCGGCGTGTCTGGCGCCGAGAGATCGGCCACCACGGCCTCCGCCCTCCCTCCTTCGTCGCGGATCGCTGCCGCCGTCGCCTGGACTCCACCGGGGTCGATGTCGGCTACGGCAACAGCCAGCCCGTCCCGGGCCAACCGGCGGGCGATGGTGGCACCGATGGCGGCGCCCGCCCCTGTCACCAGCGCCACCCGAGCGGGCGCCTCGCTTCGTGCCTGTATGCCACCTCCCCGGCGCCCGGGTCAGCCCGCGCCCGGCCTGCCCCATCCGCTCGGGAGCTCAACACCGAGGACGGTGGCGCGCTCGGCCAGGGCCTCGACGGTCGTTGGAGTCACTTCGAGGGGGGTGTCGTCGGGCGCCCGGGACGCCGCCAGCCTCGAGGCACCGGGCAACCGGCCGCCGGCCGTGCCGATCCGTTCCGCCAGGAGGGCGAATCGCTCACCCGCCGATCCGTCCGGGTCGAAGGACCGCGTGTCGAGAGCCAGGACCAGATGGGCGACCCGCTGTGGTCGCCCGTCCTGGCTCGGGGCCAGAGGGTCGGCCACGTCCGAGGCCAGGTGGGGCCCAACCATGGCCCCGGTCAGGGCTTCGACGAGCAGGGCCAGGGCGTAGCCCTTGGCCCCTCCCATGGGTGCGAGCATGCCGGCCAGCGCCTCTTCGGGGTCGGTAGTCGGGCGGCCGTCGGCGTCGAAGGCCCACCCGGGGGGAAGGTCCTTCCCGGCCGCGGCCAGCTCGGCGATCGTCCCTCTCGCCGCTGCGCTCGTGGCGAGGTCGATGATGGTCGGCTCGGGTGCCGTGGGAAGCCCTGCTGCAATGGGGCTGGTGGACAGCACCGGCGCGTGGCCGCCCCACGGGGGCATGGCGGCCGGACCGTTACACAGCACCACGCCTGCCAGGCCCGCCTCGACCATGGGCAGGGCGTACAGGCCGAGAGCTCCACAGTGGCCGGAGTTGGCCAGGGCGACGGCCGACAGTCCATGGTCGCGGGCCCGGGTCACCGCGTCGGTTGCCGCGTCCCACAGCTGCCAGTGGCCCAGCCCGTTGTTGCCGTCGTAGACGGCCGTCGCCTTCTGGTCGGAGACGAGGCGCAGGGAGGCGGTCGGGTTGGTGCCCCCGGCTGCGAAGCGGCGTAGATAGTGGGGGAGCCGGAGCAGACCGTGGGACCGCGCCCCCCAGACCTCGGCCACGACGAGGGCCCACGCCGTTCGTCGAGCGGGTCCGCCTGGCATGCCGGCAGCTTCGAGGAGC
Organism: Acidimicrobiales bacterium; assembly: GCA_050744025.1. Lineage (GTDB taxonomy): Bacteria > Actinomycetota > Acidimicrobiia > Acidimicrobiales > JAJPHD01 > JBOGGR01. The sequence goes on along the minus strand of JBOGGR010000283.1, from coordinate 423 downwards.
CCTGCCGCGACGGCCTTGGCCTCCCCGGTGGTAGTGGTCAGCGCCATCGCCTACTCGTCTGTGGTCTTACCACGCCGACATGCTAGTTCGCGTAGGCCGCTTTGAAGTTCACGGACAGGTCAGTTTGCACGCGGCGATGAGCTGATGGTTTGATGTAGTCGTCGAGGGTGCGGTCGAGGTCGCGCCATGCCCGGGCAGGGGGGTGGCCCGGCCGATACCGGCTGGCCGGGACACGTCGAGCAAGGTCCTCAGGCGAGGCAACTTCTCGTCACGAGCCGACCTAGTCTCGAAGTCGATACGCTTCATCACCAGCTACAACGAGACCGCCAAGCCGTTCGCCCGGACCTACTCCGGCCAGCCGCTCAAGGTGACAGCATGAGCCCGCGCGGGAACAACGCGCGAGAGCACTAGGCTCTGCGGGTC
>JBOGGR010000282.1:0-14185 GCA_050744025.1 Acidimicrobiales bacterium | reverse complement strand
GCGGGGCGGCGGCGGGCCCGGCCAGGGCGTGGGTCGAGGTCCGGCTGGCGTCGATGGGGACCGACCTCGTGCTGCGGGTCTCGGACTCCGGACCGGGCATACCCCCGCAGGACCGGGACACCATCTTCACCGACGGGTACTCGACCAAGGCGTCGCGGACCGGCGCCAGGCGCGGGCTGGGGCTGGCCCTGGTCCGCCAGCTGGTCGAGCGCCGGGGCGGGATGGTGGAGGTGAGCCAGGGCGTGGGGGCGGTCTTCACGGTCCTCATGCCCGACTGCGTCCTGGACGGGGCCAGGGCCGGCGCCGCGATGGGGGCCGAGCCCGGCGCCGCCGCGGGGCAGGAGCTGGCGCCCGGGTGATCCGCACGGTCGTCGTCGACGACGACTTCCGGGTGGCCGCGATCCACGCCGCCTACGTGGAGAAGGTGGAGGGGTTCACCGTGGTCGGCCAGGCCCACTCGGCCCAGGCCACGTTCGACGCGGTCGAGCGCCTGCGCCCCGACCTGGTCCTCCTCGACCTCTACCTGCCCGACCAGCACGGCCTGGACGTCCTGCGCCGCCTGCGGGAGCCGACCCGGCCGCCCCTCGACGTGATCGTGGTCACCGCCGCCCGGGACACGGCCAGCGTGCAGGCGGCCATGCAGGGGGGCGCCCTCCACTACCTCCTCAAGCCGTTCGGCTTCCCGACGCTGCGGGAGAAGCTGGTGTCGTACCTGAGCATGCGGGCCCAGCTGGCCACGGTGCGCCAGACCGACCAGGTCCACGTCGACCGCATCTACGGGGCCATGCGCGGCCCGCCCCAGGCGGTCGGCCAGAAGGGCCGCTCGCTGCACACCCTGGAGACGGTGGAGGAGGTGCTGGCTCGCGCCGGGGCCGACCTGTCGGCGAGCGAGGTGGCCGAGCGGACAGGGATGAGCCGGGCCACGGCCCAGCGCTACCTGTCCCAGCTCCTGGCGCTCCAGCGGGCCACCATGGCCCTTCGCTACGGCACCAGCGGCCGGCCGGAGCACCGCTACCGGTGGTCGGGGGCGGCGCCCCCCGATGCCGGCTGAGCACTCCGGCTACCCTGGGCCAGGTGAGGACCGTGGTGCTCGACCCCCTGCCTTTCGAGGTGGAGCAGCTCGTCGAGCGGCGCAAGCGCCTCGGGCTCGACCTCCACGACGAGGTGTGGGAGGGGACCTACCACATGGCACCAGCCGCCCGGTTCCGCCACGGCGACCTGGACCAGCAGCTCGCCGTGCTGCTCGATCCGCTGGCACGCCGCGCTGGGCTGGTGACGACCGGCCCGTTCAACCTGGGACAGCCCGGCGACTTCCGGGTGCCGGACCGGGGCCTGCACCGTGGCCGCCAGGACCCCGAGGCCGTGTACCTCGAAACGGCAGCGGTCGTTGTCGAGATCGTCTCGCCCGGCGACGAGACGTGGGACAAGCTCCCCTTCTACGCCGCCCACGGGGTCGACGAGGTGATGGTGGTCGACCCTGCCGAGCGGCGTATCCGGCTGCTGGTGCTGGCCGGTGACAGCTACCGGGACGCCGAGGCGAGTGCCCTGCTCGGCGTCCCGGCGAGCGACCTCGAAGCCGCCGTCCGCTGGCCGTAGGGTATACGTCAGTCCTTCCGTATATACTAGCGGGCCATGGTGAAGCACCTGGTCGACCTGGACGAGAGCGCGCTCGATGCAGCTCGGGTCGAGCTCGGCACGTCCACGATCAAGGACACGGTCAACGAGGCGCTCCGGCGAGCGACGTACCGTCGAGAGCGCCGGGTGGCCGCGGCCCTCGACCTGCTGGCCGGCGCTCGCCTCGATGATCGCGCTGAAGCGTGGCGCTGAGTTTTCTGGTCGACACCAGCGTGGTGAAGCGGCTCGGCCGCCCAGCGGTCCGCGACGTGGTCGAGCCGTTGGCGGCCGGCGGTCGCCTCGGGCGCCCCCGCATCTGCGACCTCGAAGTGGGCTCCTCGGCGCGAAACGCCGAGGAGTGGGATCAGCTGGTGGGGGCGCTCGACGCATTCGAGCCCGTGGAGACGACCGCCGCACATGTACGCCGGGCGTCGCAGGTGCAGCGCCTGCTCGCCGGGCACAGCCAGCGGGGCCGCAAGATCCCCGACCTCCTGGTGGCCGCAGCAGCGGAGGAGCTCGACATCTCGGTGCTCCACTACGACTCCGACTTCGATCTCATCGCCTCGGTCACCGGCCAGCGCTGCCAGTGGGTCGTGCCGGCGGGCACAGTGGCCTGAGGTGCCGGTCGACGTTGGGTCAGATCGGTGCCCGGCAGGCCCGGGCACGCCACTGGTGGGAGTCGACGTCGTGGCCCACGAGCTCGCTCAGCAGCGGCACCAGGTCGAGGAGGCGCTCGAGGTCGATCCCCGTGCGGATGCCGACGCCGTGCAGGAGGCCGAGGAGGTCCTCGGTGGCGGCGTTGCCTGCCGCCCCGGGGGCGAACGGGCAGCCCCCGATCCCTCCCAGAGCCGCGTCGAACCGGTCGACCCCGAGCTGGAGGGCCTCCCAGGCGCAGGCCAGCGCCATCCCGTGGGTGTCGTGCAGGTGCAGGCCGACGGGCACGTCGGGAAGGGCCTCCCGCACGGCTCGGACGCCCGCCCGGACCTGGTGGGGAGTCGCCGCCCCCAGGGTGTCGGCCAGCGAGACCCACCGGGCGCCGGCGGCCACCAGCCGGCGGGCTATCGCGGCCACCCGCGCTGGCGGCGTGGGGCCGTCGTAGGGGCAGACGAAGGCGGTGGCGATGCCACCCACCAGCGCCGTCCCGGGCGAGGCCGCCGCCAGCGTGGCTGCCGCCTCGTCGAGGGAGTCCAGGACCTCGGCCACGCCGCTCCCGCTGTTGGCCCGGCTGTGGCCCTCCGACGCCGACACCACGAGCCGGGCCTCGGCCACCCCGGCGGCGACGGCCCGGGACGCCCCCCTGGCGTTCAGCACGAGGCCGCTGTAGGTGACCCCGTCCCGGCGCGGGGCCAGCGAGAAGAGCTGGTCGCTGTCCGCCATCTGGGGGACCCGGTCGGGCCGGACGAATGCCCCGATCTCGACCGAGCGCAAGCCGGCGCCGAGCAGGCCGTCGAGGAGCCTCAGCTTGTCGGCGGTGGCCACGGTGACGGGCTCGTCCTGGAGCCCGTCGCGCAGCACGACGTCGGTGATGGTGACAGCGTCGGGAAGGCTCATCAGATGACCTTGCGCGCGGCCAGGTCGTCGAGGCGGTCGTCGGGCACGCCGAGGAGCCCGCCCAGCACCTCCCGCGTGTGCTCCCCGAGGTCGGGCCCCGCCCACCGGGCCTGGGCGGGCCGCCGGCTGAGGCGCGGCACCGGGGCCGGGAACGGGACCCCGGCCGCGACCCGGTCGCCCAGAGGGATGTCGTGGCGGTCGTGCGTCCCCCGGGCAGCGAAGTGGGGGTCGGCGGCGATGTCTGCGGCGTCGTATATCGGGGTGGCCGGCACGCCGGCCCCGGTCATGGCCGCCACGACCTCGGCCAGGTCCCTCTCCGCCACCCAGGCGGCGACGATGCCGTCGATCTCCTCCTCGGCCTTGCCCCTGGCCTCCGGGCCCTGGTAGCGCGGGTCGCCGGCCATCTCCGGCCGCCCGATGGCCCGGACGAACCGCTCGAACACGGCGTCGGCGTTGGCGGCGATCACGACGTACTTGCCGTCGGCGCAGCGGTACGTGCTCGACGGGACGACGCCGGCGATCGACGGGCCGGTGCGCTGGCGCACCACGCCGAACGTGTCGTACTCGGCCACGACGGAGTCGAGCAGGCTGTACACGGCCTCGTAGAGGGCCACGTCCACCACCTCGGCCGGCTCGGCGCCGGCGAGGGAGGAGGCGGCCGACGGGGTCCCGGACGTCCCGACCGCGCCCGGGGAGGCGCCGGCGCCAGCCGGTTCGGTGGCCGCGCTCCGGCGCTCGAGCAGCCCGAGGACGGCCCCGAACGCGGCGTACAGGCCCGCCACGCTGTCGCCCAGGCTCACCCCCGCCCGCGTGGGCGGGCGGTCCGGATAGCCGGTGAGGAAGCGGACGCCGCCCATCGCCTCGGCCACGCTGCCGAACCCGGCCTGGTCGCGGTAGGGCCCGGTCTGGCCGAAGCCGGAGATCCTCACCAGGATCAGGTCCGGCCTGACCCCGGCCAGGACGTCCGGCCCGAGCCCCAGGCGCTCCAGCGTGCCTGGCCGGAAGCCCTCCACCACCACGTCGCTGCGGGCCACCAGGTGAAGGACCAGGTCCCGCCCCTCGGGTTGGCGCAGGTCGACGGTGACCGACTTCTTGTTGCGGCCGAGAGAGCGCCAGAGAAGCGACGTCTCGCTCCCGAAGGTGTGCCAGCGCCGGAGCTCGTCGCCGACGCCTGGGCGCTCGATCTTGATGACCTCTGCCCCGAAGGCGGCGAGCAGGCGCCCGGCCGTGGGAGCGGCTACGTAGCTGGCCAGCTCGACCACTCGGACCCCGTCGAGGACGCCAGCGACCATCCGGCGATCCTGCCACATCGGGCGGGACGACCCGGGGGTGGGCGCCGAGGTCCGGCGGCGCTGCTGCCATTCCTATGAGCGGGCTCGACGGGCGCTGCCTCGGACCGCTCGCCCCGGACCCCGGGCAGCGGACCGCCCGCTGCCGGCTGGTGCTGGCTACGGTGGCGGCTGTGCGCGTGGCCCTGGTCTGCCCCTACAGCCTGTCCATCCCGGGCGGGGTCCAGTCCCAGGTCCTGGGGCTGGCCCGGGCCCTGCGCCGCCAGGGCCACGAGGCGAGGGTGCTGGCGCCCTGCGACGGGCCGCCTCCCGACCACTCCGTCATACCCCTCGGCCGCTCCATCCCCTTCTCTGCCAACGGGTCCGTGGCTCCCGTCGCCCCCGACCCGGCCTGCGCGCTTCGCACGGTGCGGGCCCTGGCCAACGAGGGTTTCGACGTGGTCCACCTGCACGAGCCGCTGGTGCCGGGCCCGACCCTCACCGCCCTCCTCACGACCGAGCTCCCTGTGGTGGGGACGTTCCACCGCTGCGGCTACAGCCGGGCCTACCGGGTCCTCGGCCCCCTGGTCCGGTGGGTGGCGACGCGGGTGGACCGGCGCTGCGCCGTGTCGGTCGACGCCAGGGCCACGGCGGTCGCCGCCCTCGGGGGTGACTACACGGTCGTGCCGAACGGCGTCGAGCCGGAGCGGTTCGGGCGGGCCGCCCCCTGGCCCACGGCGGGCCCCACCATCGTCTTCGTCGGTCGCCACGAGCCCCGCAAGGGCCTGGCCACGCTCCTCGACGCCTTCGACCTGCTCCCGGACGACACCCGCCTGTGGGTGGCGGGGGACGGACCCCAGAGCGCCGAGCTCCAGGCGAGGTGCACCAGCAGCCGCGTCGAGTGGCTGGGCCGGATCAACGACGCGGAGAAGGCGTCCAGGCTGCGCGGCGCGGACGTGTACGTCGCCCCGTCCGAGCACGGGGAGTCGTTCGGCGTGGTCCTGCTGGAGGCCATGGCCGCCGGCACGGCCATCGTGGCCAGCGACCTGCGCGGCTACCGCCTCGTCGCCCGGGCCGGCATCGACGCCCTGCTCGTCCCGCCGGGGGACGCCCCCGCCCTGGCCGAGGCCCTGGCCCAGGTGCTCGACAACCGCCGTCTCGCCGAGAAGCTGGCCGCTGCCGGCCTGGCGCGGGCCGCCGAGTTCGCCATGGAGCGCGTCGCCGGGCGCTACGCGGAGCTCTACGCCGAGCTCCTCGGGAACGGGGCCGGGGGCGCCTCCCACCTGAGCCGCCTCGGGCCGGCCCGCATGATCAGGTGGGCCCGGGGCGCTTCCTGGGCTTTGCGACCCGGACAGGAGCCCTGAGGCCGTGGCCGACCGCCTCGACGGCCAGGTGCCGGCGAACCGGCGCCGGGCCCTGGTCCTGGCGACTGGCCCGGGGGCCCTGGTGCTGCTCATCGGGTTCTTCGTCACCTGGGCGCTGTCGTTCCTGGTCCTCGCCGTCGTGGTGGGCGTGGTGGCCGGAGGCGCGGTCACGGCGGCGGTGAGGATGGCGGGCCCTCGGATCGTCATCCACCTGGTCGGGGCCACGCCGGCCGGTCCGGACGAGCAGCCCCGCGTGCACAACCTGCTCGACGGCCTGTGCGTGGCCGCCGGCGTGGCCAAGCCCGAGGTCCTCGTCGTGGTGGACGACGCCCCCAATGCCCTTGTCGTGGCGAACAACCAGCGCCGGGGCGCGCTGGTCGTGACCACTGGCCTGGTGGAGGGGCTCTCCCGGATCGAGCTGGAGGGCGTCCTGGCCCATGAGCTCAGCCACCTCGAGTCCGGGGACGCGCTGCCGGCGACGGTGGCCGTGGCCGCGCTCTGGCCGCTCGTCGCCGTCTTCCCCCGGGCGGCGAGCCTCCTCGAGCGACTGGCCGGTCCTGACCGGGAGGAGCGGGCCGACGCCGCGGCCGCCTCCCTCACCCGCTACCCGCCCGGCCTGGCCCAGGCTCTGGCTGCGGTCCAGCGGGGCGGCCCGCCCGGGCAGGGGGTCCCGCCCGGGCAGGGGGCGGCGGGCAGGGTCACCGGCCACCTCTGGCTGGGGCCGCCCGGCCAGGACCTGGGCGGGAGGGTGCGAGCCCTCAGGGACCTGTAGGACGGCGGCCGGGCGCGGCTCCGGTCAGCCGGCGGCTCTGGCCAACGGCACGACTGGCGCCAGGCTCGCCGGCTCGGCCGGCCGGGCCAGGGTGCCCAGCAGCGTGGTCAACGCGGCGACCGGCTGGGGCCTGGCGAAGTGGAACCCCTGGGCGAGATCGCAGCCCAGGGTCTGGAGGTGGGCAGCCTGCTCGCCGGTCTCCACGCCCTCGGCCACCACGTCGAGGCCGAGCGCCCGGCCCATGCCCGTGAGGGCCGAGACGATGGCGTCGTCGTTGGGGCGGCGACCGAGGCCGTCGACGAACGAGCGGTCGATCTTGATGATGTCGACCGGGAAGCGCTGCAGGTAGGACAGCGAGGCGTAGCCGGTCCCGAAGTCGTCTATGGCCAGGCGCACGCCCAGCTCCCGCAGGTGCACCAGGAGCCGGAGCGTCATCGAGCCGCTCTCCATGAGGGCGGTCTCCGTCACCTCCAGGCACAGGGTGTCGGGCGGGATCCCCGTCGAGGCCAGGGCGGCGCCCACCGCCTCGGCGAAGCCGGGCTGGGTCAGCTGGCGGGCGGAGACGTTCACGGAGCACCACAGCCTCTCGGCCCCCGGCACCGTGGCCTGCCAGAGCTGCAGCTGGCGGCAGGCCTCCTCCAGCACCCAGAGGCCGATGGGGACGATGAGGCCGATCTCCTCGGCCAGGGGGACGAACTTCCCGGCTTCCAGGAGACCCCGCTCCGGGTGCTGCCAGCGGACCAGGGCCTCGACGCCGACGATGCGCTGGTCGGCCATGGCCACCTGGGGCTGGTAGTGGACTACCAGCTCGCGTCGCTCGAGGGCCTGGCGCAGGGCCGCCTCGTTGGCCTGGCGGAGCAGCATCCTGGCCCGTAGCTCCTCGTCGAAGACCTCGCAGCGGTCCCGTCCCAGGTCCTTGGCCCGGTAGAGGGCGGTGTCGGCGTCGCGGAGCAGGACCTGGGGCTCGTCGAGGGGGGAGGACGCCAGGGCGATCCCGATGCTGGCCGTGATCCTGACCTCGCCGTCGGGCAGGGTGACCGGGCACGTCACCGCCTCGGCCAGGTGCCTGGCCACGTCCCTGGCCTGGCGGATGCTGGCCAGCTCCTCGCACAGGACCAGGAACTCGTCTCCGCCGAAGCGGGCGACCGTGGCCCAGTGCCCCATGGCGTCCTGGATCCGCCGGGCCACGGCCCGCAGCACGTTGTCGCCGGCGTCGTGGCCGAGGCTGTCGTTGACTACCTTGAAGTTGTCGATGTCGAGGAAGAACACCCCGATGGAGCCGGGCCGACGGCCCGGCTGGCCCATCGCCCGGCTGAGCCGGTCGAGGAACAGGGCCCGGTTGGGCAGGCCGGTGAGCGTGTCGTGCAGGCTCTCGTAGGCGAGGGCGTCGGCCGCCTCCCGTCGCTCGGTGGTGTCCCTCGTGACGACGATCACGCCCCGGACGAGCGGGTCGTCCAGCCGGTTGGTGCCGACCGACTCGAACCAGCGCCAGGTCCCGTCGGCCCGGCGCATGCGGAACTCCACCGGCTCCCCGACGCCCGGGTTCTCCGCCCAGGTGGTGAAAGCCCGGTTCAGGCCGTCCAGGTCGTCGGCGTGCACGAGGTCCTCCATGCCCATGCCCACGCGGCTGCCGTCGGAGGTGTAGCCGAGCACGCGGCGAGTCGAGCGGTTCACGTAGAGGAGGCGCCCCCGGGGGCCGTGGATGGTGATCATGTCCGAGACGCTCCCCACCAGGGCCTTCAGGCGGGCCTCGCTGCGCTCGAGCGCCAGGGCCGCCTCCCGCCGGTCGGTGATGTCGAGGGCCTGGACCACCCGGACCGGCCGGCCCTCCTCGTCGGTCGACCAGGCGACGCTCACGAGGGCCCACACCTCACTGCCGTCGGGCCGGAGGTAGCGCTTCTCGATCTGGAAGGAGTCGGCCTCCCCGTCGTGGATGTGTCGGATGGCCTCCTGCTGGGCCGGGAGGTCGTCGGGGTGGGTCACGTCCCGATAGAGGAGGCCCTGGAGCGCCTCGCGGGAGTAGCCGAGCATGCGGCAGAAGGGCTCGTTGGCCTGGATGTAGCGGCCGGAGGAGTCGGTGAGGGCCATGCCGATGGGCGAGGTCTCCAGGGCGGCACGGAACTCCGCCCGTCGCACGTGCCCGTCCGCTTGCACCCCCTGGTTGTCGGCGTGGCCGCTCGATGCCTTGAGCCGGCGGCCCGGACGCCCCGGCGGGACGCCCCGGGTAGGGCGCCCGGGTGGGGCGCGCCGGGTGGGGCGCCCGGGTAGGGGGCGCCGGTAGGGCGCCCGGGTGGGGCGTCCCGGTAGACTGGGAGCCGTGCCCGAGTCGCCCGCCCTCCAGCTGCGGGAGTCGCCCGCCCCGCAGCCCCCCGAGTCGCCCGCACGGCCCACCGGGTCGCCCGGTGCTGAGCCCGCCGGGTCGCCCGCCACGCAGCCCGGTGCCGGCCGCCTGACCGCCACACCGAGGGTGAAGCGTGGCCTGGCCGAGATGCTCCGGGGGGGCGTGATCATGGACGTGGTCACGGCCGAGCAGGCCAAGGTGGCCGAGGACGCCGGGGCGGTGGCCGTGATGGCCCTCGAGCGCGTGCCCGCGGACATCCGGGCCCAGGGCGGGGTGGCCCGGATGAGCGACCCGGCCCTGGTCGAGGCCATCCAGGCGGCGGTGACGATCCCGGTCATGGCCAAGGCCCGCATCGGGCACTTCGCAGAGGCGCAGGTCCTGGAGGCGCTGGGGGTCGACTACGTCGACGAGAGCGAGGTCCTCACCCCGGCGGACTATGCCCACCACATCGACAAGTGGGCCTTCTCCGTGCCGTTCGTGTGCGGGGCGACGAACCTGGGGGAGGCGCTGCGGCGCATCGCCGAGGGCGCGGCCATGATCCGCTCCAAGGGGGAGGCCGGGACGGGTGACGTGAGCCAGGCCGTGACCCACCTGCGGTCGATCCTGGGCGACATCCGCCGCATCACCCAGGCGGACTCGGCCGAGATCTTCGGCTGGGCCAAGGAGCTGGCCGCACCACTCGGGCTGGTCCAGGAGGTGGCCGAGACAGGCCGCCTGCCGGTGCCGATGTTCTGCGCCGGCGGGATCGCCACCCCGGCCGACACGTCCCTCGTCATGCAGCTCGGGGCCGAGGCGGTGTTCGTCGGCTCCGGCATCTTCAAGAGCGGCGACCCGGCCCGACGGGCCCGCGCCATCGTGGAGGCCACGACCCATTACCGGGACCCCCAGATCGTCGCCAAGGTGAGCCGCAACCTGGGGGAGCCCATGGTCGGGATCCAGGTCGACCAGATCGACGTCAAGCTGGCCGACCGGGGCTGGTAGGAACCTGGTGCCTCCACTTGAAGGTCGGCATCCTGGCCCTGCAGGGAGATGTCGACGAGCACGCTCGGATCCTGGCTGACCTGGACGTCGACCCCATCCCGGTCAGGGTCCCGGCGGACCTGGCGGGGGTGGACGCCCTGGTCCTGCCGGGGGGGGAGTCCACCACGATGTCCCTGCTGCTCGAGTCCTCGGGCCTCGGCGATGCGCTGTCCGAGCTCCTGGCCGACGGCCTGCCCGCCATGGGGACCTGTGCCGGCATGATCCTGCTGGGGGCCGGCGTGGTGGACGGCCGGCCCGACCAGCGCTCCTTCGGTGCCATCGACGTGACCGTGCGGCGCAACGCCTTCGGCCGCCAGCTCCAGTCCTTCGAGGCCGACCTGGACGTGGCCGTGATCGAGGGGGGCCCGATGCGGGCCGTGTTCATCCGGGCTCCGGCGGTCGAGCGGGTCGGGGCCGGCGTCGAGGTCCTGGCCGAGGTGGCGAGCACCGCCGGCGCCGGCGCCCCGCCCCGCCCCGCCCGGCCCGTCGTCTGCCGGCAGGGCCCGGTCGTGGTGGCCGCGTTCCATCCTGAGCTGTCGGGGGACCCCCGGCTCCACCAGCTGTTCCTCTCTGCCGTCCGAGCCATCTGAGCAGGAGTCTCTATCCATGTCCGGTCACTCCAAGTGGGCCACCACCAAGCACAAGAAGGCCGCCACCGACAAGGCGAGGGGAAAGCTCTTCGCCAAGCTGATCCGCCAGGTCGAGGTGGCGGCCCGCGAGGGCGGGGGCGATGTCAACGCCAACGCCACCCTGCGCACGATGTTCGCCAAGGCCAGGGAGGCGTCGGTGCCCATGGACACCATCGAGCGGGCCATCAAGAGGGGGACGGGGGAGTTGGAGGGGGTCCGCTACGAGGCGGTCTCCTACGAGGGCTACGCTCCCGCCGGAGTGGCCGTCATCGTCGAGTGCCTGACCGACAACAGGAACCGTACCGGAGCCGAGGTGCGGACCATCTTCACGCGAGGCGGCGGCTCCATGGCCGAGCCCGGGGCCGTCTCCTGGCAGTTCGAGCGCAAGGGTGTCGTCCTCCTGCCCCGGTCCGTCGACGAGGAGACCCTGACCCTCGTCGCGGTGGACGCCGGGGCGGAGGACCTGACGGACGACGGCGACACCTGGCGGGTGACCTGTGCGCCGACAGACCTGGCCCGGGTCCGCGCCGGGCTGGAGGAGGCTGGTCTCGCCGTGGAGTCCGCTGAGCTGGCCATGGTCTCGACGACGTCGGTGCCCCTGGGCGAGGAGGATGCCCGCAAGGTCCTCCGGGTGATGGACGCCCTGGAGGACCATGACGACGTCCAGAGCGTCTGGTCCAACTTCGACATCCCCGACGCCGTCCTCGAGGCGGTGGAGGCCTGATGACGCCCCCGGCTGTGGGGGACGAGGCGCCCGGCTTCAGCCTCCCTGGCACCGGGAGCCGGACCTACTCCCTCGGCGACTACCGGGGCCAGCCAGTGGTCCTGGTCTTCTACCCGGGCGACGAGACGCCCGTGTGCACGCAGCAGCTGCGGACCTACTCGGGGGACATCGGCGAGTTCGAGACCCTGGGGGCCACCGTCCTCGCCATCAGCCCCCAGGACGTGGCCAGCCACGAGCGGTTCGTGGCCAAGCGGGAGCTGGCCATGCCGCTCCTCTCCGACGGTGACCGGTCGGTGGGGCGCGCCTACGGGATCCTCGGCCCGGTGGGCTTCTACCGCCGGTCGGTCTTCGTGGTCGACCCTGGGGGCGTCGTCCGGTACGTCCACCGGGCCATGGCCGGGCTCACGTTCCGCCCCACCACGGTGCTGGTGCGGGCCGTTCGGGAGATCCAGGAGGCGGCCGGCGCCGAGGGACCAGGGGGTGGCGGTGGCGGCGGGGGGCTGACCTCCTAGGGCCCGGCGCCGGGGTAGGGTGGGCTCCGCATGCCCGACAGCCCGCCCCCGGCCGAGCGGGCCCTCATCTACCCGGGCATCAGCCCGAGGGCCTTCGAGCACCCTGCGGACCGGGCCGCCACGGCCGCCCTCGGCTCGATCCCGTTGCTCGACAAGGTCATCAAGAAGCTGGCCGAGCTGCGCTACGAGCGGGCCCTGTCCCAACGCCTGCTCGGCAGCGCCGTCCGCCTCGGGCCCACCCAGGTCCCCGCAGTGTGGTCGTCGTTCATCTCCTGCCTGGACTCCCTGGACGTGCCCTCCCGGCCCCCCCTCTACGTGATCCAGAGGCCGGAGAGCAACGCCCTCACGTTCGGGTCCAGCCGGCCGGTCGTGATGGTCCAGTCGGGCCTGGTGTCCCACCTGGACCCTGAGTCCCTGAAGGCGGTGCTGGCCCACGAGGTCGGCCACGTGCTGTCCGAGCACGCCTACTACATGAGCGTGGTGATGATCCTCCAGCGGCTGGCCCGGGCCCCCCTCTCGGTGGTGGGGGAGCTGCCGGTCAGGGCCCTGCTGCTCGTGATGCTGGAATGGTTCAGGGCCGCCGAGCTGAGCGGGGACCGGGCGTCGGCCCTGGTCGTCGGGGACCCCCGCATCACCTGCCGGGCGCTGATGCACCTGGCTGGGGGCTCCCTTCCCGGCATGAGCCTGGACGCCTTCATCCAGCAGGCCACCGACTACGCCGAGACCGACGACCTCTTGAGCCGCCCGTCGCGGTTCCTCTCCGAGGTGACCAGCACCCACCCGTTCCCGGTCCGCCGGGTCAGGGAGCTGACCCGCTGGGTGATGGAGGGGGACTTCGACCGTGTCCGGTCGGGCAGCTATGTCCGCCGGGGACAGGAGCCGCCGCCCACCGACGAGCTGAAGAAGGCCGCTCAGCACTACCAGGAGCGGTTCAGCGAGATCATCGAGAGTGTCTCCGGAGGCATCCAGGCCCTCTCCCGCCAGGTCACGAGCTGGCTCCGTGCCCAGGGGGGCCGGTTCGGCCGGGACGCGGAGACCGAGGCCGACGGAGCCACCGACCTCTGACCCGTCTGCCGGCCCGGCCGCCGGCGCCGACCGCCTGCCCGCCGACGGCCGAGCCAACCGCCTGCCTGCCGGCCGCCGAGCCGACCATCCACCACCTGGAGCCAGGGATCGGCTAACCTCGAACGAGTGTTCGTCCTAGGTATCGACCCGGGGGTGTCCCGTTGCGGGTACGGGTGCGTGAGCCGCGGCGACGATGGAGGCCCGGGGTTCCAGGCCGTGGCAGCCGGGGTCATCACCACGCCCCCCTCCTCACCGCTCCCGGGCCGCCTGGCCGACCTGGCGCGGGAGCTGCGAGCCCTGATACGCGACCTCTGCCCCGACGCCGTGGCGGTGGAGCGGGTGTTCTTCCAGACCAACGCCCGTACCGCCATGTCCGTCGGGCAGGCGAGCGGGCTGGCCCTGGCCGAGGCGGCCGAGGCCGGCTGCGCAGTGGCCGAGTACACCGCCAACGAGGTCAAGCAGGCGGTGGCCGGGTACGGCGCAGCCACCAAGGAGCAGGTGCAGCGGATGGTGGCGACGCTGTGCGACCTGCCCGCTGATCCCCGCCCCCCCGATGCGGCGGATGCGCTGGCCCTGGCCATCTGCCACCTGACCCTGGCGCCCGGGAGGGCCCGAGTGGAGGCGGCTCTGGCCGCGACCGCTCGAGGAGGCCGGCCGTGATCGGCTCATTGAGAGGCGTGGTGCTGGAGGTGCTTCCCGGCCCGGAGCTCCTCGTCGAGGTGGGCGGCGTGGGGTACCGGGTGGCCGTGCCCACCACCGCCATCGCCGCGGTCGAGCTGGGAGGCCCCGTCTTCCTCCACGTCCACACCCACGTGCGCGAGGACGCCATCGTCCTGTACGGGTTCCCCGACCGCGAGAGCCGGGGCTGCTTCGAGGGCCTCCTGGCCGCGCACGGCGTGGGGCCGTCCCTCGCCCTCGCCATCCTGTCCGTCCACACGCCTGCCGCCCTTCGCCGGGCTGTGGCGGCCGGGGACGCCGACGCCCTCACCATGGTTCCCGGGGTGGGCCGCAAGACGGCGGCCCGCCTGCTCATCGAGCTCGAGCCCCGGCTCTCGGCCGGAGACCCGATGGCCGGCGACGGGCTGGCCACGGCCGGGCCCGACGGCCCCGCCGGAGGGGTCCTGCCCGAGGTCAGGACGGCGCTGGCCGGCCTCGGCTACGGTCCCGAGGAGGTCCGGGGCGCCCTCCGGGCCCTGCCCGAGGAAGGCAGCGTGGAGGAGCTGCTGCGAGCCGCCCTCCGGGAGCTGGCGGCGGCCCGGCGGTGAGCCCCCGGCGTGAGACCCTGCGCCCCGGCGCCCCCCCGGGGTCCGGCCCCGGCCCCCCCC
>JBOGGR010000281.1:0-6808 GCA_050744025.1 Acidimicrobiales bacterium | reverse complement strand
GGCCCGCCCCCGCCGGCCCCGCCTCCTCCCTCCCGTGGGCCGGCTACAGGAGGCGGCGGCGCAGGGTGGCCCAGCCCAGGCGGACCAGGAGGACGATGAGGAGGAAGCCGCCAGCCAGGCACAGGAGGGCTATCACGACCGTGCCCGCGCCGGCGAGCACGGTCTCGAACCCGCCCACGAACCCCGAGACGGCGTCGTGCCAGGCGCCGGCGATGCCGGCAGGCGCTGGCGCCCGAGGGGGGGCGGCGGACGAGGACAGCGAGACGGCGAGGGTGGCGAAGGCGGACTGGTCCGCCAGCACCTTGGCCTGGCCCTGCAGTTGCTCGATCTGGGACTGGACGGCGCCGATCTGGCCCTCGACGGCCAGTATGTCGGAGACGGTCTTGGCCTTGGTGAGCACCTGGGTGAGCTGGGACCGGGTGGCCTCCAGGGCCTTGATCCGGGCCGTCAGGTCGACGTACTGGGACGTCACGTCCTGGCCCGACGTCGTCTCGGAGCGCACGGTCCCGAGCGTTTCCACCTGGTGCAGGACGGTCTCGAAGTGGTCGGCCGGCACCCGCAGCGTCATGGAGCCGGTGGGGGGTCCGTCGGAGCGCGACGTCTGCTGCTCCGCCACGAAGCCCCCGCTGCCCGTGGCCAGTGCGGCGAGCTGGCTCGTCACAGCGTCGAAGTGGCCCTTCGGGTAGCGCAGGTCGAGCGACCCGGTCTCGACGACCATGGGTGCCTGGCCGACGCCGGCGCCGGCCGAGAGCGCGGAGCCGGGGCCGCCGGCCGGTGGGGAAGCAGAGGGTGCAGGACCGTGGCTGGCCCCCGGGGACTTCTGACCGCGCGAGAGGGCACCGGCGGTGGCCTTGGCCGCCGGGCCGTAGGTGGCCGAGCCGGCTGGCAGGCCGGCGGCTGGCGAGCTGGGGGCAGAGGCGGCGGCGGTGGTCGACGGGGTGGGGGTCCCGGCGCCGGCCTGGGCCGGGCCGGTTGCAGTGGGCGACGGGCTGGCGCTCCGGGAGGCCTGCCTGCCGCTCGGGAAGCTGACCGCCCCGAGGACACCGGCCGAGACCAGGGCGGCGACGATGACGACGGCGGCTGCCACGCCGGCTTGGAGCCGGCTCGGCGGCCACCGGCGGCCACCGCTGCGGCCGGCCCCTCCCGCCGGGTGAGGGCGGCGGGCCTCGGGGGCCGCTGCCAGGATGGCGGCCCGGCCCCGGCTCGGGGGGGGCAGGCGATCCGCCAGGGCCTGGAAGGCCTCGGTGAGCCGGTCCTCGTCCCTCATCGGGTCCCCTCCTCGGTCCCCACGACGCGGCGCAGCCGGGGGTCGTCGGCGAGGCGGCGGCGGGCCTCGTGCAGTCGGGACTTGACGGTGCCCGGACGCCGGCGGATGGCGGTGGCGATCTCGCGCTCGGAGAGGCCGGTGTAGTAGCGGAGGACCACGGGGACCAGCAGGTGCTCCGGGAGAGAGCCCAGCGCCTCGAGCAGGGCGGCAGACACCTCGGCGCCCTCGCAGGCTTCCTCGGGCCCGGGGAGCCGGGAGGCCACGAGGCCCAGCACGTCGTCCGAGCTGCGGCGCGAGCGGTGGGGCGTCTCGCTCCGCAGCTTCGAGCAGCACGTGTTGACCACCACCCGGTACAGCCAGGGCGCGGCACCCTCGCCCTCGGGCAACGAGGCCCGGAACCGCCAGGCCCGCAGGAACGCCTCCTGGACCGCCTCCTCGGCGTCGGCCCGGTTGCGCAGGATCAGGTAGGCGGTGCGGTACGCCCGGTCGTAGCCGAGGTCGAGCCACTCCTCCAGGCCCCCCAGCTCGCCGATCCCGGTCACCGCCGACATGTCCCTGCCTCCTGTCCATACAGACGCACGAGGGGCGGCTCTGGTTCGGGGGGGCGCGGCTTTCCGGCATCGGGCCGGACCGCCCCGATGCCCCGGCCGGCGAAGCTGGGTCGTTTCGCGCTGTGATGACGACCCGAAACGACCCAACTTCGCCTGAGCCCGGCTTCAGATGGCCCGGATCGAGCGGAGGGGCTGGCGGGGCCCGAAGCGGGGGGCCCACAAGCCGCCGGCGGCCAGCAGGCGCAGGACCCGGGCCCGGTGCCCGCGGTACGGCTCCAGCAGCTCCAGCATGCGGGCGTCGTCCCCTCGAGGCTCGCCGGCGAGGGCCCATGCCACCTGGTGGGGGAGGTGGTAGTCGCCGACGCTGACCGCGTCGGCGTCCCCCAGTGCGACCAGCGCCACCTCGGCTGCCGACCACGGGCCCAGGCCGGGCAGCGCAGTCAGGCGCCGGAGGGCGTCGGCAGGGGCCATGCCGACCGCCTCCTCGAGGCGGCGGGCCGAGCCGGCGGCCCGCCTCACGGTCTCGGCCCGCCTGCGCTCGATGCCGAAGCGGTGGAAGGCCCATGACGGGAGGACGGCCAGGACCGCCGGGTCGGGAGGCAGGAGCAGGCCTGCCGGACCGCCGGCCGAGCCGCCGCCAAGGCCTGCCGGACGGTCCGGGGCCTCGCCTCGGCCGGCCGGGCCCGGGGCCGGCCCGGAGGTGGCCCGGACCAGCGCACGCCACGAGCTCCCGGCCTCGACGGTGGTCACCTTCTGCTCGCAGACCGTCGGGAGCACGGCCTCGATCACCCTTCCGGTGCAGGGTATGCGCAGGCCCGGGAAGCGGTGGTGCAGCTCGGCCACGAGGGGGTGGGCGGGAGCGAAGCCCCGGTCGTCGTCCCGACACCCTACGAGGGCCGGCGCCTGGTCCAGGGCCCAGGCCGCGCCCTTCCCCCAGGCCCGGGCGACGATGGCGTCGCCCTCCGCACGAAGGTGGAGCGTGGCCGGACCGAGCGGGGTGCGGGTGGCTCGCCAGGCCCATCCGGGGCCGAGCGCCATGGTCGGGTCCCGGCGTCCCCGGCAGAGCGGGGCCAGGGTCAGGCCGAGGTCGACGGGGTGAGGGGGCCGGAAGCGGCGCTCCTTCCCCCCGGCCCGGTCCCCCTCCACGGGCTCGAGCCTACGGGCGGCATGAGAGGATGTGGCCGATGAGCTCGGTCGCCGCGGACCTGTCATTTCGAGGATTGATCCATCAGACGACCGAGGCAGACCTGGCGAAGCGACTCGACGCCGAGAGGCTCGTCGTCTACATCGGGTTCGACCCGTCGGCCGACAGCCTGCACGTCGGCAACCTGCTCCAGCTGTGCACGCTGCGCCGGCTCCAGGAGGGCGGCCACCGCCCGATCGCGCTGGCCGGCGGGGGGACCGGCATCGTCGGCGACCCGGGCGGGAAGTCTGAGGAGCGGGCCCTGCGCAGCCGGGAGGACGTGGCGGGGGACCTGGCCGGGATCAGGGTCCAGCTGGAGAGGTTCGTGGACTTCTCGGCCGGCGCCCTGCTGCTCGACAACGGCGCCTGGCTATGGGAGCTGGGCCTGCTCGACTTCCTGCGGGACGTGGGCAAGCACTTCACCGTCAACCAGATGGTGGCCAAGGAGTCGGTGAGGGCCCGCCTGGAGGAGCGGGAGCACGGGATCTCGTTCACGGAGTTCTCGTACATGCTGCTCCAGGCGTACGACTTCCTGCACCTCCACGACCATCACGGCTGCCGGCTCCAGGTCGGGGGCAGCGACCAGTGGGGCAACATCACGATGGGCGTCGACCTCATCCGCAGGGCCCGGGGGACCGAGGCGTTCGGGCTGACGACGCCCCTGGTGCTCAAGGCCGACGGCACCAAGTTCGGCAAGACGGAGGCCGGGGCGGTGTGGCTGGACGGCGGGCGCACGAGCCCGTACCGGTTCCACCAGTTCTTCGTCCAGACGGAGGACGCGGTGGTCGGGGCCTACCTGCGCTACTTCACCTGGCTACCCCACGAGCGCATCGAGGAGCTGGAGGCCCAGGTGGCCCGGCACCCTGAGGGGCGGGAGGCCCAGCGGTCCCTGGCCCGGGAGGTCACGGCGATGGTGCACGGGGACGCCGAGGCCGCTCGGGCCGAGCGGGCGGCGGCGGCGCTGTTCGGCGGGGAGCTGGCCGGCCTGGACGAGGCCACCCTGCTCGAGGTGTTCGGCGACGCACCCTCCGGCGGGGTGGCCCGCGACAGGCTGGCGCGGGCCGGGGGCGTGGCGCTGGTGGACCTGCTGGTCGAGTCCGGCCTCGAGCCGTCCCGATCGGCGGCGGTGCGCACCATCCGCCAGGGGGGGGCCTACGTCAACCACCGGCGCGAGGACGACCCCGACCGCCGCCTGGGCGTGGGGGACCTGCTGGGCGACAGGTGGCTGGTGGTGCGGCGGGGCCGGCGCAGCTACCACCTGTTCCGGGCCGACTAGCCCGACCACCCGTTCCCCGCGATGCGGGACGTTCCGACTGGACCTTGCGGCGCCGCTCCCCTCACCGCCTCCCGCACCGCTTCCCTCGCCGCCCAGGACCTGCGCTCCGCCACCCTGCGGCGCGGAGGAGTCTTGGTCGCCCCCCCTCTCGCGTCCCGGGGCAGGTCGACGACTCCCCGCGAGTCCCCGGCGGGGCTACTGCTCTTCTGTCCAGTGGGTTCGTCCGAACATCCGACCGAACCGTGCGGTGAGCGACGGACCGACGTCGTGCGAGGCGTCGACCCGGTAGACAGGTGGGCCCGCTGGTGGCGGCAAGCTCGCAGCTTCGCCGTCGCTGAGGGTGCATCGGACCTCGGTGGTGGTGATCCGGGCGATCTGGTCGCGATCGACGAAACGCAGGCCCTGGTGGGTCGTCACGACGATGCCGTCGAACAAGTCCAGCTCCGGGACCTGCAGGACGTGCTCGACCTTGCCGAACGTGGTGCCGGCGGAGCTCTGAACAGGAGTCCCCACCTGGAGGCCGAGGTACGAGATTGGATGTTCGCCCGCCATGACGGTGATGCCCTTCGCCCGGAATTGTGGCCTTTACCAAGCGTAGCGTCACTCGGCCACTGCCAGCGTGGGCCAAGCGTGGGCCCCTGGCTGTTGGCTCCGGGCTGACGCCCCGAGGTAGGTCGCTCGAGTCCGTCCAGTGCTCCCAGCACGAGCGTTACACCAAAGCGCTACCCTGACACCAGCACGCTTCCCCCTGTGCACGGGCCCGGTGGATCCGGGCTGGCCCGAGGAGAGCGTGGTGTTCGTCAACGTGGTGGTGGTGACGGGTCGGCTGAGCCGGCCGGCAGAGGAGCGGGTGCTTCCGTCGGGGGACCGGCTGGTAGCGCTGGAGGTGACCGTCCCGGGGGACGGCGCCCACGGCCCGGGGCGGTCCGAGACGGTCCCCGTCGTGTGGCTTGCGGCTCCGGCTCGGGCTGCCGATCTGGACCAGGGCGAGACGGTCCTCGCCGTCGGGCGGGTGCGCCGTCGCTTCTGGCGGGCCGCCGGCGGTGGAACCGGGAGCCGCACCGAGGTGGTGGCCGAAGCCGTGGTGCCCCTGCGCCAGGCCCGGCGATGCCGGGCGGCCCTGATAGCGGCGGTGGGCAGGGCGGAGGAGGCGTTGCCAGGGTAGGGCCGGCGTGGCCCGTGCGCAGCCGGCGTGGCCCGTGCGGAGCCGGCGTGTGTCGTGCGGAGCCCGGCGTGTGTCGTGCGGAGCCCGGGCGGAGCCGGCGTGGCCAGTGCAGGCCAGTGCAGGCCCGTGCGGAGCCGGCGTGGCCCGTGCAGGGGAGCGCCCCGCGCCCGGTGGGTAGGCTGGCAGCAGGGGCCCGGCCCGGCGACCGGAGCTGCATGGCCGAGCGGCCGGGCCCAGACCGACGACTGCCAGCCGATTCGAGGAGCGAGCGCCGTGGACGTCCACCAACTGCTCGGGGACGAGGCCGAGTCCCTGCTCGGGCACACCTGCAAGACCATCCCCAGGGAGGAGCTGGTCCTGCCCGGTCCCGATTACGTCGACAGGGTGTTCACGGACACGGACCGGCCCGTGCCCGTCGCCCGGAACCTGGCGCAGGTCCACCGCACGGGACGCCTGGCCGGGACGGGCTACCTGTCGATCCTGCCGGTCGACCAGGGCATCGAGCACTCCGCTGCCGCCAGCTTCGCCCCGTATCCCGCCTACCTGGACCCGGCCCGGCTGTGCCAGCTGGCCATCGACGGGGGGTGCAGCGCCATCGCCACCACGCTCGGCGCCCTCGGAGCGGTGGCCCGCCGCTACGCCCACCGGATCCCGTTCATCTTGAAGCTCAACCACAACGAGCTGCTCACCTACCCCTCCCGGTACGACCAGGTGATGTTCGCGTCCGTGGCCCAGGCCTTCGACCTGGGGGCGGTGGCGGTCGGGGCGACCGTCTACTGGGGCTCGGAGGAGAGCACCCGCCAGCTCCAGGAGGTGAGTGAGGCCTTCGCCGAGGCCCACCGCCTGGGGATGTTCACGGTCCTGTGGTGCTACCTACGCAACTCTGCCTTCAAGAAGGACGGTGTCGACTACTCGCTGGCCGCCGACCTGACCGGCCAGGCCAACCACCTGGGCGTCACCCTGGAGGCCGACATCATCAAGCAGAAGCTTCCCGAGACCAATGGCGGCTACACGGCCATCGGCTACGGCCGTACAGACCCGCGCGTCTACAGCGAGCTCACCACGGACCATCCGGTCGACCTGACCCGCTGGCAGGTCGCCAACTGCTACATGGGCCGCATCGGCCTCATCAACTCGGGGGGCGAGTCCAAGGGCGCCGGCGACCTGGCTCAGGCGGTGCGCACAGCGGTCATCAACAAGCGGGCCGGCGGCACGGGACTGATCTCGGGCCGCAAGGCGTTCCAGCGGCCGACGGCCGACGGCGTGGAGCTGCTGCACACCATCCAGGACGTCTACCTGGACCCCGGCATCACCGTCGCCTGATCCTCCTCGGGCGGGGGGCGCCGGCCGGCCCCGGGCCGGCGGG
>JBOGGR010000280.1:0-1590 GCA_050744025.1 Acidimicrobiales bacterium | reverse complement strand
GCCCCCACCTGCGCGTGGTCCACCTGGGCCCGGGCGAGGCCGACCGGCGCCTCCGGGACAGCACGGACGGGCTGCGGGCGACCGCTCCGGAGCTGTCGGCCGCGACGGCGCTCGGACGGGGGCAGCGGAGGGGCCTGGTCGTCCTGGCCCTCCTGGTCGTCCTCGGCCTGGTGGCGGCCCCCCACCTCACCCTGGCAGTCCTGGTCGGCCTCGCGACCGTCGTCTACCTGGCCGCTCTCGGCTACCGGGTCCTCCTGTACCGGGAGGGCCTGCGCCCGGGGGCCGCGATCGAGGTGGGCGACGAGGAGGCCCGCGGCCTCGTTGACGCCGACCTGCCGCTCTACACGGTCCTCGTCCCCGCCTACCGGGAGCCCGAGGTCATCGGGTCCCTCCTCGCCAGCCTGGACCGCCTCGAGTACCCCCGGGACCGCCTCGACGTGAAGGTCCTCCTCGAGTCCGACGACCCCGAGACGCTGGCTGCCGTGGCGGCGGCACGCCCGGGGCCGTGGGTGGAGACGGTGATCGTGCCCGCCGCCCAGCCCCGGACCAAGCCGAAGGCCCTCAACTACGGCCTCGGCCTGGCCCGTGGGAGCCTGGTCGCGATATACGACGCCGAGGACCGGCCCGACCCCCTCCAGCTCCGCCGGGCGGTGGCCGCGTTCAGGTCCCACGTCCCACCGTCAGTGGCCTGCCTCCAGGCGAGCCTCAGCTACTACAACGCCGGGCAGAACCGCATCACCCGTTGGTTCACGGCCGAGTACCTGACCTGGTTCACCCGCCTCCTCCCCGGCCTCGTCCGCCTCGGGGCGCCGGTGCCCCTCGGGGGGACCTCCAACCACATCCGCCGCCCGGTCCTCTTGGACGTCGGTGGCTGGGACCCCTTCAACGTCACCGAGGACGCCGACCTCGGCATCCGCCTCCACCGGGCCGGCCACCAGGTGGCCATCCTCGGCTCGGTCACCCTGGAGGAGGCCAACAGCGACTTCGTGAACTGGGTCCGCCAGCGCTCCCGCTGGTACAAGGGGTACCTGCTGACGTGGCTCGTCCACATGCGCCGGCCGCGGCTGCTGTGGCGCCAGCTCGGCCCGGCAGGCTTCGCCGGCTACAACCTCTTCGTCGGGGGCACGCCCCTGATGGCCCTCCTCAACCCGCTGTTCTGGACCCTCACGATCCTGTGGTTCGTGGCCCAGCCGGCCTTCGTGGCCCAGCTCTTCCCCGCCCCCGTCTACTACCCGGCCATGGCCTCGTGGGTGCTCGGCAACTTCACCGTCTTGTACCTCGACCTCATAAGCATCCGCGCCGCCGGGCGCCCCGACCTGGGGCTCACCGTGCTGACCGCACCGGCCTACTGGGTCATGATGTCCATGGCCGCGGTGAAGGCCGCCGTCCAGGTCGTCCAGAGCCCGGCGCTCTGGGAGAAGACCTTCCACGGCCTCAGCCTCGGCCGGCCGGAGCCGGTGGTCGGGCCTCCGATCGAGGGGCGCGGTGCCGCCTGAGGTCCTGAGCCCGCCAACGCGTCTGGAGAGGAATGGCCGCGTGGTGCCCGCAGCCCTGCGGCCACCCCCGCCCGGCGCGCCCGCCACGAGGGCC
>JBOGGR010000279.1:0-3636 GCA_050744025.1 Acidimicrobiales bacterium | reverse complement strand
CCGCCCGGGTGGGGCCACGGGGCGGCCGTGGCGGACCCCGGCAGCCTCTCCGCCCCGTTGCCGCTGGCCGGCGCCCCGTGCCCATTGGGCGCCAGGCCCGAGGCCACGACGGCGTGGCCGTTGGCTGCCTCGGGCCCGTTCGCCGCAGGCCCGGCACCCCCCCGCGGGACGCCGCCGGCCGCACCACCGGTCCCCGCACCGATCCCATCGCCGGCCGCACCACCGATCCCATCGCCGGCGCCAGCACCGACCCGGGCACCGGCACCTGCCGCCACGCCGACGGCGACCGGCGCCGCGACCGGACCGGCTGCAGCCGGGGCCCCCACGAGCACCTCGAGCCGGGCCGGGACCGCCGGCTCGTCGATCCCGGCGCCGGCGGCGGGGGCCTCGTCGTCCCGGTAGATGTACTTGCCGCCCCGCAGCCACGAGGCGATGGCGGCCAGCACGCAGGCGGCCACGGCGAAGTCGAAGGCCTCCCGCAGCCCGGTCATGAACGGGGGCGAGATGAGCTGGGGGAAGAAGCTCCGCCCGGTCAGGTAGGCGGCCTGGGCGTGGGACAGGTGGGGCAGGACCGGGCCCAGAAGGGTCCCCATCGGGTTGTAGCCGAGGAAGGCGGCGAACAGGCTGCCCACCGGCGGCAGGTGGGAGACGCGCGTGGCCGCCGCCGCCGGCACGCCTTGGCTGACCAGCCCGTGGTAGAGCGCATGGGGCAGGGTGGCCGACAGCCCGATGATGATCAGGGTGAAGAAGATGCCGATCGACAGCACCATCGCGGAGTTCTGGAACGTCGCGGACATGCCGGCGCCCGCCCCGCGCTGGCCGGCCGGGAGGCTGTTCATGATGCCGGCCCGGTTGGGGGAGGCGAACAGCCCGGCAGCCAGGCCGTAGCCGAGCAGCAGCAGGGCGAACCAGACGTAGTTGAAGTTCGCCGGCAGGAGTTGGAACAGCCCGAAGATGACGGCCGCCGCCACCATCCCTCCCGTGGCGAACGGCCGGGCGCCGTAGCGGTCGGAGAGGATCCCGGAGATGGGGCCGGCGATCAGGAAGCCGACGGTGAGGGGGACCATGTAGATCCCCGCCCAGAGCGGCGTCGAGGCGTAGCTGTAGCCGTGCTGGGGGAGCCAGATGCCCTGGAGCCAGATGATGAGGATGAACATCAACCCTCCCCTGGCCAGGGAGGACATCAGGCTGGCCAGGTTGCCGGCGGTGAAGGCCCGGATGCGGAACAGCGGCAGGCGGAACATGGGCTGCGCGACCTTGGTCTCGATCCATGCGAACAGGACCAGGACCGCGGCCCCGCCGATCAGGGCGGCCAGGACCTTGGGGTTCGTCCAACCCATGTTGTGCCCCCCGTAAGGGAGGATGCCGTAGGTGATGCCGACGAGCACCGCCACCAGGCCGGCGGCGAAGGTCAGGTTGCCCCACCAGTCGAGCTTGGAGGGGATCCGCACGCCGGTGTCGTGGAGCTTGAGGTAGGCCCACACCGTCCCGAAGAGGCCCACCGGGACCGACACCAGGAAGACGAGGCGCCACGACACCGGCCCCAGCAGGCCGCCCAGGATCAGGCCGATGAACGACCCGGCGATGGCCGCGACGGCGTTGATGCCGAGGGCCAGCCCCCGCTGGTTCTCCGGGAAGGCGTCGGTCAGGATGGCGCTGGAGTTGGCGAACAGCAGGGCGCCGCCCACGCCCTGCAGGATTCGCATGATGACCAGGTAGAGGGCGGCGGTGGTCCCGCTCATCCACGTGACCGACAGCAGGATGGAGCACGCCGTGAAGACGGCGAAGCCGAGGTTGTACATCCTGACCCGGCCGTACATGTCCCCGATCCGGCCGAAGGTCACGACCAGCACGGCCGTGGCGACGAGGAACCCCATGAGCAGCCACAGGAAGTACGGCGTGTTGCTCGGCGTCAGCGGGTTGAGGTGGATGCCGTTGAAGATGTCCGGCAGGGCGATGAGCACGATCGAGGAGTTGATCGTCACCATGAGGACGCCGATGGTGGTGTTGGAGAGGGCGATCCACTTGTAGCGAGGGCTGAGCCGGTGGCGCGGGACAGCCCCGTTCCCTGCCACCCTCCCCACGCTCGAGCCTGTGCTGGCCGCCGGCACCCGTCCTCCCGTCTGACGTTGACGTTAGATGCTAGCGACGTTGACGTCAGCTGGCAACGACCCTCGGCAGCCGCCTGCCTCCGCCCGCTTCCAGCCGGCGTCATCGGCCTTAGCATCTGCTGGCATGCGCAGCCAGGGGACGGAGGGCGAGGCGGGCCCGACGCGAGGGGTGGGCGCGGCCCGGAGCGGCCTGGCCCGGGCCACTGGTGCGCTGGAGGAGCAGGCCGTCACCCGGCTGGGGAGGCTCGGGTACTCGCCCCCGCGGCTGGCGGAGGTCGAGCGGGAGCTGCTGTGGTGGGCGTGGGCCCGGGCCGGGGCGGCCGCCAGCCGGAGGCCGCTGCTCCGGGGCTGGGGGCTGGCCTGGGGCAGCGCCGGGTACGTCGAGGCGGTGCCGGCCGAGGTGCCGGCGGCGGGAGAGGGCCAGGTGACACTGCGGGTGGAGGCCAGCGCCATCAGCCCCGGCACCGAGCGGGCCCAGTACCTGCACCTGCCCAACACCGCGGTCGGGATCCTCGGGCGCCCCGGCTACTCGGGAGCCGGCCGCGTGATAAGGGTGGGGACGGGCGTGGAGGGGCTGTCGCCGGGCGACCGGGCGGCCATCACCGGTGCCCCGCACGCCTCGCTGGCCACCGTGCCCGCCTCCTCTGCTTACCCTGTCCCGGCCGGGGTCCCCCTCGAGGCGGCCGCCCTCGTGCAGCTCGGGATCATCGCCGGCCACGGGGTGGCCAGCGCCGGCCTGGTCGCGGGGCAGCCGTTCTGCGTGGTGGGGGCCGGCCTGGTCGGAGCGCTGGCCCTGCGGCTGGGCGCGGCCATGGGTGGCGAGCCGGCGGCGGTCGTCGCCCGCTCCCGCGCCAAGGAGGCGGCGGCCAGGGCGGGGGGAGCGGGCTCCTTCCTCGTCGCCGGGCCCGACGACGGCGCCATCGCAGGCCTCCGGGCGCCGGTCGTCATCGAGGCGACGGGGGATCCTGCCGGGATCCCGGTGGCGATGGCCGCAGCCGGCCCGGGTGGCCGCGTCGTGCTCCTCGGCTCCCCCCGCGGGGTCACGCCCGACCTGGACCTCCGCCTGATGCGTGAGCGCCGGCTGGAGATCGTCGGCGCCCACGTCGACACCATCGAGGCCGTCGAGGCCCGGGAGGCGGCGGGGCCGGTAGGGGAGGCCGGCGGGAGGGCGGCCGGGGACGCCGGCAAACGGGCGGCCGGGGAGGAGGGGGCGGCACCGCCCGGCGGCGGCGCCCGGCGGCGGCTCGGGGAGGCCTTCCTGGCCGCGCTGGCGTCGGGGCTGGAGGTGGCCGACCTCGTCGGGGAGAGCGTGGATCCCCGGGAGGCCGCCCTGTTCTACCGGCGGCTGGCGGTCGACCCCGCGATCGTGGGGGCCCACCTCGACTGGAGCTGCCTGCCGCCGGCCGAGCGGGCCCGCCCCGGCCACCTGTTGCGGGTGCCCGACGTGGGCGCCCGCGGCGTCACCCCCGATCACCGGCCTCTCCGGCCCAGGGCCGGCCCGTCCCGGCCTGGACTCCGGGCGCCC
>JBOGGR010000278.1:0-7346 GCA_050744025.1 Acidimicrobiales bacterium | reverse complement strand
ACATCCTGCGGGCCGGACTGGCCCTTCTCGCAGCCGATGAAGCTGCGTGAGAAGAAGCTGGCGGCTTTAGCCGTCAGAGATGTCACGTCATTGCGCTTGACGTTCTTGACGTACCGCCCCAGATGGGGGCCTGGCCTCGGGTGGCGCCGTGGTAGTCCCGGAACGAGTAGGTCTTGACCGAGATGCCGAGAATCAATCCCGCCGCATCGTCCCAGACCCCTACATCGGTCCGTTTGCTGTCGAGCTTGGCTCCGACGCTGAACTCCTGGCCGCTCCCATCGGCGCGGGGAGTGATGCGGGCCCTCGGGTAATGCGGCCGCAGGCAGGCTGCCAGCGTAATGGCGAGCTCGTTGCTCAGGCGCTGCGCTTAGTTCTTCTTCTCGCCTCGATGCTCCCCGAACGACGGAGGACGCTGCCCGCCCGGCGAAGCTGCTGCGGCGCGCCGCAGGGCCTCTGCCAGCGGTATCGGGCTCTCGTCGGGTCGTGCGGGGCGGACGGGCACCGCCTGGCACCCTAGGTCCGGCAAGTGTCAAGGGTCGCGCTCCAATCGTACAGCACCGCTACTCGGAAAGCGCTCGCCGAGCGACAACTGCGGCGGCGACGGAGGCGGCACCGGCCACGGCATCCTCGTGCTCCCATACCCTGATCACGAGCCAGCCGGCGGCGCCGAGGATCCGGTCGGTGTCCCGGTCACGGACCACGTTGGCGTCCAGCTTTGCTGACCACCAGTCCCGGTTGGCCCGCGGAACGGTCCCGTGCAGTGGGCAGCGGTGCCAGAAGCATCCATCGACATAGATGGCCACGCGAGGCCGAGGGAAGACCAGGTCGGCCCGACGGCGACCCGGAACCGGCGGAGTGTCCACCCGGTAACGCAAGCCGAGGCGCCACACTGCCCTACGCAAGGCCAGCTCTGGCTCGGTGTCCCGCCGACCCTGGCGCTCCATGCGCCGTGCGGCCGCCTCCGACGACGGCACCGGACGCCCCGGCCCGCTGGGCGGCCGCCGGGCTGCCGGCCCCGCTCGCTCAGGCGACCCGAGCGTCTCCCTGGACGATGGCGACGTGCTCGTCCAGGTCACCAAGGAAGCCTCGCACGAACCGCAGCGAACCTCGCCTCGCCCGGCCGAGGAACCCCGCTGCCGCTTTCGCTGACAGCGGCCGCGCCCCCGCCAGGTTCACCGCGTCGGCGAGATGCCGGTACGGCTCGTGCAGGGGCCACAGGGACGCGTCCACCGCCCACACCTTGCCGGATGCCCCGAACGCCGCAGTAGGCCAGCGCTCACCCGGCCGGACGGCTGCCCCCTCCAGCGTTGGCTCGCGGGGGTCGGCCAGGCGAACTCCCAGCCATCTGGACACACCGACGGTGACCGCGTTGCCGACCAGCTTCCAGCGGGTCCCGACTCGCCCGCCACCGGCGGTCGCCGGGGCGGTCCAGCCGGCCGGGAAGCCCTGCAGCCGCTCCGCATCCTCGATCGACGGGACGACGAACCGCCGCCCCGGCTCACCACCGGGATGCCAGATGGCGGGTGGAGACGGGATCCAGATGGTCGAGCCGCCCTTGAGGGTGGGAACCGCATCCAACGCCCAGCCAAGACCGCGGAGTCCTTCGGTCCAATAGAAGCCGAAGACATCCTCCCGGTACCGCGACGCTGGCGGCTCGCCGGCGTCGTCGGCGAAGAGGACGCTGCGGGGATCCAGGTGCCGGGCGGCGATCAGGATGACTCGCTGACGCCGCTGGGAGACGCCGGTGAAACGCGAGTCGACCAGCCGGTAGGCCCAGCGGTAGCCGAGGTCCTCCAGCTGCTCCACCACGTAGCGCATGGCCGCGCCGCCGTCGAGGACCAGCATGTTGCGGACGTTCTCCAACACCAGCACCGGAGCCCTGCGCTGCCGGAGCAGGCGGAACACCTCGCCCACCAGCCCGGACTGCTCGCCGCTGATCCCGCCGGGTCGCCCCGCCTGGGACAGATCCGTGCACGGGAAGCCGGCCGCGACCACGTCCACGTCTGGCAGCGAGCCCAGATCCCGCACGTCCTGCGCGGTGGGTACCCCGGGGAATCGCTCGGCCAGCACCGCTCGCGCCGGCTCCCACAACTCGCAGAGGAGCTCGGCGTGGGCTCCGCCGGCGTCGAGCCCATGCTCCAGGCCGCCGATGCCGGCGAACAGCCCGGCGACGCTGAAGCCGGCAGCGGATCCCACACGGTTCAAACTACATCGTTGGAACTCTCCCCGCAGCCGGTCCCCGAACGGGTCCAACGGGTCGAACAACCTGAGCACCGATCCGGGCACGGGCGGAAACCTCCGGGCGGGAACGACCCAACTCGGCGAGAGGGCCGTGATGCGGCCCGATCCGGCCGGCACCGCCCGACTGCCGGGACGAGTCGCGACGCTGCCGGTGTCGGCGGCGACAGTACACGGACCCTGTGACGCCCCCCCCGTGGCCGTGAGCGGGCGAGAACCGCGAGACAGTGCTCGGATGCCGGCAGCCGGCTACGACAGCGACGGCGGGGAGCTCCCATGGTACGGTAAAAGTATGACCGTAACGAAGGTGACCGTGAGCCTGGACCCGGCCGTCGCCGCTCGAGCCAAGAAGGACGTGGCCGCCGGGAGAGCCAAGTCCCTCAGCTCCTGGCTCAACGAGGCCGCCCGAGCGCATGTCGAACGCGAGGATCTGGGCATCGTGCTGGCCGGGCTGCTCGACGAGACGGGCGGCCCACCCTCCCAGGCCGAGCTGGCGGAGGCGGAGACCCGCCTGGCAGCTGCCGACCGCCGGTGACCCTGGTCCTCGACGCCGGAGCGCTCATCGCGGTGGAGAGAGCCGACCGCTCGGCGCTGACGGTCATGGAAGCCGCCCGCCGCCACGGCCGCGAGCTCGTGGTGCCAGCGGGTGTCGTCGCCCAGGTGTGGAGAGACGGTTCGCGCCAGGCGCGACTGGCCCGGTTCCTCTCCGCCCGAGGCGTCGACGTGGAGGCGCTCACCGACGCCGGAGCAAGGGCCTCCGGCGTCCTCTGCGGCCGGGCCGGCACTGCCGACATCGTGGACGCATCGGTGGTGATGGCTGCCCGCCGTCACCGGGCCACCGTCGTCAGCTCGGACCGAGCAGACCTCGAGGCCCTCGACCCCGACATCGCCGTGCTCGACTGCTGACCCCGTCCTGCCGCCGGACCGACTGCCCCGATGCCCGAGCCCGAGCCCGGTGGTCGGCCCATGGGATACTGGGGAGGTGTCCATGTCCCTCACCTCCCACCTCGAGCGGCAGTTCGACCTGGAGGACCTGCTCGACACCCCGAACGACGGGC
Source organism: Acidimicrobiales bacterium (assembly GCA_050744025.1). Lineage (GTDB taxonomy): Bacteria > Actinomycetota > Acidimicrobiia > Acidimicrobiales > JAJPHD01 > JBOGGR01. Next base: position 4,050 of record JBOGGR010000278.1, on the reverse strand, counting down.
ACCGCTACGAGATCCTCGACAACGCCCTGGTCGTGAGCCCGTCGCCCGCTCCCTGTCACCAACGGATGGTGCGCTGAGCCGGCTCGGGGCCGGCGTCAGCGGTCGGGGCCACGTCAGCCGTCCGGCCCGGGCGTCAGCGGTCTGGACCGGCGGTTCGGCGGTCTGGACCGGCTCAGCGGTCGGGGCCGAGGATCATGCCGGCGCCGACGGTGGCGTTGGTGGCCTCGTCGATGAGGATGAAGCTCCCGGTGCTGCGGCTGCGCCGGTAGGGGTCGAACATGAGCGGGGAGGTGACCCGCAGGCCGACGCGGCCGATGTCGTTGAGCCCGAGGGAAGGTGCGCCGGCGTCGCGGTGCAAGGTGTTGACGTCGAAGCGGTAGTGGAGGTCCCTCACCACGGCCCGGGCGGAGCGGGTGGTGTGCTTCAGGTGCCATCGGCTGCCCGCCGAGAGGGGTGAGGCAGCCATCCAGCACACGACGGCGTCGAGGTCCTGGCCCACGGAGGGCTGGTTGTGCGGGCGGCACAGCATGTCGCCCCTGGCCACGTCGATGTCGTCGGCGAGGCGCAGGACCACCGACATCGGGGCGAACGCCTCGTCGATGGGGCCGTCCGCCGTCTCCACGGATGCGACGGTGGTGGTGAGCCCCGACGGGAGGGCCACCACCTCGTCGCCGGGCCGGACCACGCCGCCGGCCAGCGCCCCGGCGTAGCCCCGGTAGTCGTGGTGGGAGCCGGTGCGGGGCCGGATCACCCACTGCACCGGGAAGCGGAGGTCGATGAGGTTGTGGTCGGACGCGATGTGCACCTCCTCCAGGTGGTGGAGGAGGGTTGCGCCCTCGTACCAGCCCGTGCTGGCCGACCGCCCGACGACGTTGTCCCCGTGCAGGGCCGAGATCGGGATGAACACGACGTCGGTCACGTCGAGGCGGCTGGCGAAGGCGCTGAAGTCGGCTTTCACCGCCTCGAACGCGTCCTCGTCGTAGTCCACCAGGTCCATCTTGTTGACGCAGATGACGAGGTGGGGGATGCGGAGCAGGCTGGCGATGAACGTGTGGCGGCGGCTCTGCTCGGTGAGGCCCTTGCGGGCGTCGACCAGGATGACGGCCAGGTCGGCCGTGGAGGCGCCGGTGACCATGTTGCGGGTGTACTGGGGATGGCCGGGCGTGTCGGCGATGACGAAGGTCCGCCTCGGGGTGGCGAAATAGCGGTAGGCGACGTCGATCGTGATGCCCTGCTCACGCTCGGCCCTGAGGCCGTCGGTGAGAAGAGCCAGCTCGACGTGGTCCAGGCCCTGGGCGCGGCTGGCCCGCTCCACCGCCTCCAACTGGTCCTCCAGCAGGGACTTGGAGTCGTACAGGAGCCGGCCGATGAGCGTGCTCTTGCCGTCGTCCACCGAGCCGGCGGTGCTGAGCCGTAGGAGCTCGGCCCCGTCAGGCGGTCCGGCCTCCCGCCCGGCCATCAGAAGTACCCCTCCCGCTTGCGGTCCTCCATCGCCGTCTCGGAGAAGCGGTCGTCGGCCCTAGTGGCGCCGCGCTCGGTGACCCGGCTCGCCGCCACCTCCGCTATCACCTCGTCCACGGTGGCTGCTGTGGACTCGACGGCGCCGGTGCAGATCATGTCCCCCACAGTCCTGTAACGGACGGTGGCCTCGAAGGGCTCCTCGCCCGGCAGCAGGGGCAGGAGGGGCGTGTGGGCGAGCAGCATCCCGTCGCGGGCGACCACCTGGCGGCGGTGGGAGAAGTAGATGGACGGCAGCTCCATCTCCTCCCGGCGCACGTAGCGCCAGACGTCCAGCTCGGTCCAGTTCGAGATCGGGAAGGCCCGGACGTGCTCGCCCGGGCGGACCCGGCCGTTGTAGAGGCTCCACAGCTCGGGGCGCTGGTTCCTCGGGTCCCACTGGCCGAACTCGTCGCGGAACGAGAGGAAGCGCTCCTTGGCCCTGGCCTTCTCCTCGTCTCGCCGTCCCCCACCGAAGCAGGCGTCGAACCCGTGCCCGGCGATGGCGTCGAGCAGGGTGGTGATCTGGGCCCGGTTGCGGGACGCACGGGGGCCGGTCTCCTCGTGCACCCGCCCGCTGTCGATGCTCTCCTGCACCGAGGCCACGATCAGGCGCTCGCCCAGCTCGGCCATGCGCCGGTCGCGGAACTCCAGCACCTCGGGGAAGTTGTGCCCCGTGTCGACGTGGAGGACGGGGAACGGGAAGCGCCCGGGACGGAAGGCCTTCTCGGCCAGGTGGAGCAGGGCGGCCGAGTCCTTTCCTCCGCTGAATAGCAGCGCCGGCGCCGAGAGCTCTGCGGCCACCTCCCGGAAGACGAACACGGCCTCTGCCTCCAGGGCGTCCAGATGGGAAAGACGGTACAAGGGCCGCGATCGTACCCGGGGCGGCGGTGTACAGGTGCCGCCTCGCCTCACCGATAATCTGGCATGAGCACGAGTGGCCGGCACCAGGCGCGGACAGAGAGGTGACCATCCCGCTCACCAACGAGGAGGCCACCAGGCCGGGGACCCTGCTGTGGTCGCGGGCGGGCGACGCCCTCTGGCGGCGCGTCGGCGACACCGTCGTGCTGCTGGCCGCGGGAGCCGAGGAGCCGATGGTCGTGTCGGGGTCGGCCGGGCCGATCTGGGACCTGCTGGCCCGGCCGATCAGCCTGCCGGAGATCGCCAGGCGCCTCGCCGCGGAGTACGGCGTGGCCGAGGAGACGATCGTCGAGGACGTCGGGGTCCTCCTGGGCCGGCTGGCGGAGGCCGGCGCGGTGCGGGCGTCGGGCGCTGCACCGGGGGCCGAAGCCGGGTCGGAGTCCGAAGTGACGCAAGGGTCGGGCGGGAGGGCGTGATGTGGGCACCCAGCCCGAAGGCGGCACCTCTGCCATTCTCCGAATCCGAGAGGCTCATCCGGGCCGTGGCCGCCCACGGGCTGGACGGCTCGCAGGCCCGGCTGCCGGGCGGGCCCCTGGACGACGGCGAGTGGTCCGCGCTGCGGGACGAGGCGGGCCGCCAGCGGGTGACCGGGCTGCTCGCCGCCGCCGTCGCCGACGGGGCGCTCCCCGTGACCGGCGGGCAGGACGCAGAGGTCCGGGCGGCGCACGTGGAGGCCATGGCCCGGGACCTGGTGCTGGAGCGCCTCCTCCTCGGGGTCGTGGCCACGCTCGACCAGGCCGGGCTGGACCACCGGGTGCTCAAGGGGCCGGCCGTGGCCCACCTCGACTTCCCGGACCCCGCGCTGCGCTCGTTCATCGACGCCGATGTGCTCGTGCGCTCCGAGCAGTGGGACGGCGCGGTGGCCGCCCTCGTCGCGGCCGGTCACGAGCGCCAGTACCCCGAGCCCCGGCCCGGCTGGGACCGGCGCTTCACCAAGGGCACGGTGCTGCGGACGCCCTCCGAGCACGAGATCGACCTGCACCGCACGTTCGTCTCCGGCCCGTTCGGCCTCACCATCGACCTCGACGACATGTGGAGGCGGCATTCCGTCCTCTCGCTGGGCGGGAGGGAGCTGCGGGCGCTGGCGCTGGAGGAGCGGTTCCTGCAGGCCTGCTTCAGCGCCGCCGTGAGCGACGTGCCGCCCCGGGTGGCACCGCTTCGCGACGTGGCCCAGCTGGGCCTGAGCGGGCACCTCGACCTGGACCGCCTGCGGAGGACCACCGCGGCGTGGGGGGTGGAGGCGGTGGTCCACCGTGCCGTCGAGCTGTCGTGGGGCGCCATGGGTCTCGGCCCGTTGGGGAGGCCGGAGCGCCGCGGGCTGGCCGGCTGGGCCGGGTCGCTCCGACCCACGAGGGCCCAGGCGAGGGCGCTGCGGGCCTACACGAGCCCGGGGGACCGCTACATGTCCGAGACCCTGGGCGCACTGTGGGCCATCCGCGGCGCTCGGGAGAAGGTCGCCTACGTGAGGGCTCTGGCCTTCCCCGACCGGAGCTTCGTCGCCCCTCGCTACAGTGGCCACCTCGACCGCTGGCGCCGCGGTGCGAAGCGTCTGGCGCGGGACCAGTAGGCGGCGGGTGGCGGAGGCGGCGGGCAGGCCCGCAGGAGGAGCGAGAGTGACCGGAGAGCTGGACG
>JBOGGR010000277.1:0-1729 GCA_050744025.1 Acidimicrobiales bacterium | reverse complement strand
AGCCAGGGCCGGGGCGGCGCTGGCCGACGCGAGGCAGGCGGAGGCGGAGCTGGCCCGCTTGCTGGACGACAACGACGGCCGCCTGGGTGCTGCCGCCGATGCCCTCCAGCGGGTGGAGGGACAACGCGCGGAGGTGCGAGCCGAGGCCCAGTCCGTCGACGCCCACCTGGGCGCCCTGCGGGAGCGGGCCGAGCGTGACGCCGCCGAGGCAGACCGGCTGGAGCGGTGGGTGCCGGCGGCCGAGGCCGCCGAGGAGGCTGCGGCCGAGCGGGGGCGGCGGGCCGAAGAGGTGCGTCGATCTCTCGCGGAGCGCGCCGCCGCCCTGCGGGCCCGGCGACAGGCGCTGGACGTGCAGGCGGCCGGGTTGGAGGAGCGGCGTTCCATCCTGGCCCGGCGCCTCGGCGAGATCGAGGACCGTCTGGCGCGCACGACATCGGCCCGCCGAGAGGCGGCTGCTCGCCGCCAGGGCCTGGAGGCGGCGGCCCTTGCCACCAGCCGGCTGGCGCAGGTGGTGGAGGTGTGCCGGGGTCGCCTCGAAGCCGGTCTCGGGGATCTGGGGGCGGAGAGGCGGGCCCGGTCCGCGGTTATGGAGGCGCAGGCAAGCGCCCTCTCCCGGCTCCGCCAGGAGCGGGTGACCCTGGAGGCGGCGCTGGCAGAGGTCCAGGAGCGGCTCCAGAGGGCCGAGATCCACAGGGCCGAGGTGCGCCTGCGGCGCGAGGCGGCGGTGGAGACCCTGCGCCGCGACCTCGGCGCCGAGGCCGCGGCGGCCCTGGCTGCGCCCTGTCCGGAGCTGGCCCCCGGCGTGTCTGCGGCGCAACGGGGGCGCGAGCTGGACCGGGAGCTGCGGCTCCTCGGCCCGGTGAACCCGCTGGCGGTGGCCGAGCTGGAGGCGCTGAGCGAGCGGGCCAGGTTCCTCGAGGGCCAGCTGGAGGACGTCCGGGCGGCGCGGCGCGAGCTGGGGAAGGTGATCCGGGCCATCGACGCGGAGATCGTCGGCGTCTTCGCCGGCGCCTACGCCGACGTCTCCCGCCACTTCTCGGAGCTGGTCACCACGCTCTTCCCCGGAGGGGCCGGCTCGCTCAGCCTCACCGATCCGGCCAACCTCCTGGAGACGGGCATCGAGGTGTCGGCCCGCCCGGCCGGCAAGCAGGTCCGCAAGCTGTCCCTGCTCTCGGGCGGAGAGCGCTCGCTGGTGGCGCTGGCTTTCCTGTGCGCCGTGTTCCGCAGCCGACCGTCGCCCTTCTACCTGATGGACGAAGTCGAGGCGGCCCTCGACGACGTCAACCTCCACCGCTTCCTCGACCTGGTCCACGAGTTCCGCGCCGACGCCCAGCTCATCATCGTGAGCCACCAGAAGCGGACCATGGAGATCGCCGACTGCCTCTACGGCATCAGCATGCAGTTGGGCGGCTCGTCCCGGGTGGTGAGCGAGCGGGTCACGGTCCCGGCCCCGGCCCCGGCCTGACGAGGGGAGGCCCAGCCCGCTCCTAGGCTGGCGGGCGCATGTCCGCCCTCCTCCTGGCACTGATCGTCCTGGCCTTCGTGCTCCTCGTCGCCCTGGCGAGCGTCAGCGCCGTGGCCCTCAGGCGTTCCGGCCGCCGAGGTGTGGAGCTGGAGCCGCCCCCCCGGCGGGAGGAGGCGCCGCTTCGGGAGCCGGGGCCTGCTGCGGGGCCCGGGGCCGAGCCGGAGGCCGCCCCCCTCGCGGAGCCGGCAGTGCCCGCCCCGGCTG
>JBOGGR010000276.1:0-6122 GCA_050744025.1 Acidimicrobiales bacterium | reverse complement strand
GCGCCCCCGGCGCCGCGCTGGCGGCAGGGAGACGATCCTCCTCCTGCTCGGCAGGCGGGGCGGGCTCGGCAGGAGTCACTGACCGGCGAGGCTAACGCGGCTCTTCCCCGGGCCGGCCTCGGCCTCTGGGCCCCTACAGGCTCTCGATCAGCTTCTCCACCCGGTCGTCGTGGGGCTTGAACGGGTCCTTCAGCAGCACGGTCCGCTGGGCCTGGTCGTTCAGCTTCAGGTGGACCCAGTCCACGGTGAAGTCCCGCCGCCGCTCCTTGGCCCGGCGGATGAACTCCCCCCGGAGGCGGGCCCGGGTCGTCGCCGGCGGGTTGTCCACCGCGAGCTCGATGGCCTCGTCCGTGGTGGTGCGCTCGACCATCCCCCGCGCCTGGAGGCGGTAGAAGAGCCCCCGCTGGCGGCTGACGTCGTGGTACTGGAGGTCGACCAGGGACACCCGTGGATGGGAGAGGGGGATGTCGTGGCGCTGGCGGTACCGGTCGATCAGCTGGTACTTGATGATCCAGTCGCACTCCCGGTCCAGGGTCATGGGGTCCTTCTCCAGCCCCTCCAGGCAGTGCTGCCACATGTCGAGGGCCCGCTCCTCGAGCGGGGAGAGGCCCCTCTGGCGGTGGTAGCGGAGGGCGCGGTTGAGGTACTCGGACTGGATCTCCAGGGCCGACAGCTCCCGGCCGTTGGCCAGGCGGACCCGCCGCCGGCAGGTCACGTCGTGGCTGATCTCGCGGATGGCCCGGATCGGGTTCTCGAGAGTCATGTCACGCAGCACGGCGGACGGGTCCTCCAGCATCCGCAGCAGGATGCTGGTCGCCCCCACCTTGAGGAAGGTGGCGTACTCGCTCATGTTGGAGTCGCCCACGATGACGTGGAGGCGGCGGAAGCGCTCCGCGTCGGCGTGGGGCTCGTCTCGCGTGTTGATGATGGGCCGGCTCCTGGTGGTGGCCGACGACACCCCCTCCCAGATGTGCTCGGCCCTCTGGCTGATGCAGAAGATCGGCCCCCGGGCCGTCTGGAGCACCTTGCCGGCGCCGGCGTAGATCTGGCGGCTCACGAAGAAGGGGATGAGCACCTCGGCGTAGTGGGCGAAGTCGTCCCGCCTGCTCGTGAGGTAGTGCTCGTGGCAGCCGTAGGAGTTGCCAGCGGAGTCGGTGTTGTTCTTGAAGAGGTAGACCACCCCCCGGATCCCCTCCTCCCGCAGGCGGCTCTCGGCCGACGCCAGGAGGTGCTCCAGGATGCGCTCCCCGGCCTTGTCGTGGACGACGAGGTCGTCGATGGCGTCGCACTCCGGCGTGGCGTACTCGGGGTGGCTGCCCACGTCCAGGTAGAGCCGGGCCCCGTTCTCCAGGAACACGTTGGAGGACCGGCCCCAGCTGACGACACGGCGGAAGAGGTAGCGGGCCACCTCGTCGGGGGAGAGCCGGCGCTGGCCGCGGAGGGTGCAGGTGACCCCGTACTCGTTCTCCAGGCCGAAGATGCGCCGTTCCACCACCAGCCACGGTACCGTCTCCCCCATGGCGACTCGTCCCATGGTCCACCTGACCACGGTCGCGGGCATCTTCCACGGCCGGGTGGTGGCGGCCCGGCTGGGGTCCGACGGCATCCTCACCGAGCTGCGGGGGGACGTGGGGGGCACGTATCCCCTCGGGGGGCAGGTGGACGTCTTCGTGGACCCCGACCAGGCCGACGAGGCCCGCCAGATCCTGCTGGCCGACCAGGCCGACGCCGCCCTGGCGGAGGGGAGGCAGCCGGGCCCCGGTCCCGTCCGGCCCCGTCCGGCCCGGCCCCGCCGGCCCTGGCTCCACCTGGCCTGGCTGCTCATCGGGGTGCTCGTCGCCTTGTACCTGCTGGCCATGCTCGGCTAGAGAGATGTCGAGAGGCTCGACCGGGAGGCAGCATCGATGACGGCAGTGTCGGTGGCGACGAGGAGGGCGGCGGCTGTGCCGCCCGACCTCACCGACCCGGCCGCGGTGCGGGCCTACCTGGAGCGGTCGGTCCTCCGGTTCGAGATCCGGGACCTGGCCGTGCCCATCGTGGCCAGCGCCTGGAGCCTGGCCATCCTGTTCTGGGCCTGGGGGGTGGCCAAGAGCTGGGCCTCCATCGGAGACTACTTCCTCGTCCCCTGCCTCATCTCGGCCGCCGGGCTCGGCGTGGCCCAGGCGGCCCTCGGGGCCTGGTTCTTCAACCGCCACCGCTGGAAGGGGCGGGCCGTCGTGGGCGAGGAGGACGCCGTCGTCGCCCGGGCCGAGGTGTTCTCGGCACAGGTCGCCCGCCGCGGCGCTCCGGTGCCGGGCGGGCCGCCGGCCGTTGTCCGGGTCGGCGCCCGCTTCGCCGACGGCCGGGTCCTGGCCTGGAACGTGCAGGCCCTGCCCTGGCGGGGCGGTGTCGGGGCGGGCCAGGCCGACCGGACCATCGCCACGCTGGGAGCGGTGGCCCACGGCCGCTGGCTGCTGGCCGTCGACCGCGACGGCGAGGTCCTGTGGCCGACCGAGCCGGCCGCCGTCCTCGAGCCCCGGGGCGCGTAGCGAAGCAGTGGGGCCGGCGGCGGGGGGCGGGCCGGAGGCAGCCCTGCTTGCCGGGCGGGCTCAGCCGCGGGACGGCTTCCCGGCGGTCTCGCGCTCCCCGTCCTCGCCCGGGGCCCCTCCGAGGGCCGCCACCAGGTCGGCGTCGACGATGCGGCGGAAGGCCCGGCGGCCGTTGCCCCGGGAGAGGACCGCCACCTCCAGCTCGGTCGCCCCGAGGGAGCGGTCCGGGCCGGCCAGGGCCGCCACCGCGGCCCGGAGGGCCTCGTCCATCGGCCAGTCCGGCCGCCACGACGACTTCATGCGCTCGGCGATGGTGTCGGAGTCCCCTCCGAGGACCGTGAAGCGGTCCTCGTCGGCCACGCTGCCGTCGTAGAGGAGGTGGTAGAGCTGGTTCGGGAAGCCGGCCACCCCCAGCTCGGCCACGAGGATCTCCACCTCGAGGGGCTTCAGCTCGTGGGTGAAGACCTGGCCGAGGAACTGCGCGTACAGGTTGGCGAGGGACCGGGCGTCCACGTCCTCGCGGCTGTAGGCGTAGCCCTTCGTGTCGGCGTGGCGGACCCCGGCCACCCGGAGCTGGTCGAACTCGTTGAAGCGGCCCACCCCGGCGAAGGCGATGTGGTCGTAGATCTCGCTGATCTTGTGGAGGGCGCGGGAGGAGTTCTCCGCCGCGAGGAGGATGCCGTCCGCGTAGATGGTGGCCACGAGGGACCGGCCCCGGGCTATCCCCTTGCGGGCGTAGTCGGCCTTGTCCTTCATCGCCTGCTCGGGCGGGACGTAGAACGGCATGCTCATGGCGCCGCCCCCTCCCGGGGCGGGCGCCTCGCCGCCGGCTCGCTCACGGCTGGCGGCCCTCGCTGATCTTGCGGTCGATCAGGGCCCTGAAGCGGTCGGCCACCTCGGCGGTGGCCGTGTACGCGAAGCCCTCGGGCCCGATGGTGGCCACCGTCGGGTAGATGCCCCGCACGATGTCTGGGCCGCCGGTGGCCGAGTCCTCGTCCGCCGCCTCGTACAGGGCCTGGATGGCCAGCTCGATCGCCTCCCCGGCCGCCATCTGCTCGTGCCAGCCGAGCTTGATGGTGGTGCGGGCGTCCTGGCCTCCCGAGCCGGTGGCGTTGTGGTCGGCCTCCTCGTACGGGCCGCCGGTCACGTCGTAGGTGAAGATGCGCCCCGTTCGCCGGCGGGTGTCCCACCCGGCGAACAGGGGGACCACGACCAGGCCCTGGAGGGCCATGCCGAAGTTGCTCCTCACCATCTGGGAGAGCTGGTTGGCCTTGCCCTCGAGGGAAAGGGGCAGGCCCTCGACCTTCTCGTAGTGCTCGAGGTTCGTCTGGAACAGGCGCACCATCTCGATGGCCACCCCGGCCGCGCCGGCGATGCTGACCCCCGACCAGCGGTCGGCCGGGAACACCTTCTCGATGCTGCGGTGGGCGATCGCGTTGCCGGCCGTGGCCCGCCGGTCCCCGGCCATCACCACGCCTTCGGCGTAGCGCAGCGCCACCACCGTCGTGCCGTGGGGGATCACCGCCCGCTCGTGGGCACCGGGGCTGCGGCCGGAGAAGGCCTGTTCCGACAAGAGGCCCGAACCGCTCCCCGAGAGAGGGCCAGAGGCGCCCCCGGCGGCACCTCGGCGGCGGACCAGGTCGAGGAAGCTCGGGCCCGGGTCGCTCCCGGGCGGGAACAGGGGCAGGATTACTGACCTCCCTTCTGGACGTAGTTCCGGACGAAGTCCTCGGCGTTGTCCTCCAGGACCTCGTCGATCTCGTCGAGCAGGTCGTCCAGCTCGGCCTTCAGCCTCTCGCCCTTCTCCAGGGTCTGCGGGGCGTCCTCGACCACCGCCTCCTCCCGGGCGGTCGACGGCTTCTTCTTCAGCTCTCGCTCTGCCACACTGCCTCCCTAGGAGCCCAGCCTCTCCAACAGCTGGGCCGGGCTCTCACATCCGTCCAACAAGCTATCGACATGGGCCGCGGTCCCCCGCAGCGGCTCCATCATGGGTACCCGGCGCAGGGGATCCGAACCGAGGTCGAAGACGAGGGAGTCCCAGTTGGCGGCCGCCACCGCCGACCCCCACCGCTGCAGGCAGCGGCCCCGGAAGTAGGCCCGGGTGTCCCGGGGCGGCTCGGTGACGGCGTCCACCACCGCTTCTTCGGTAACCAGGCGCTCCATGTTGAGCCGGGCGAACAGCGAGCGCTCCGGTCGCACGTCGTGGTACTGCAGGTCCATGGCAGCCAGCCTAGGGTCGTCCCAGCGGAGCCCGTGGCGCTCCTGGTAGGCGAGGAGGAGCTGGCGCTTGGCGACCCAGTCGAGCTGGGCGGCCAGGCTGGCAGGGTCGGCCTCGAGGGCGGTGAGGGTCTGCTCCCAGCGCCGCAGGACCTCCAGCCCGGCGTCGTCTCCCCCGATGCAGTCGAGGCCCCGGTCCTCGCCGTACTTGCGGGCAAGGTCCAGCAGCTCCCACTGGAGCCCGAGGGCGGTGATCGTGCCGCCGGCGGCCAGCTCCAGGGGCTGGCTGAGGCTCAGGTCGTACGACACCTGGCGGATGGCCCGCACCGGCGCCGAGAGGGACAGGTCGAAGGTGCCGAACCAGTCGTCCTCGATCATGGCCAGCACCACGGCCGTGGTCCCCACCTTCAGGAACGTGGCCACCTCGGCCAGGTTGGCGTCGCCGACGATGACGTGGAGGCGCCGGTAGCGCTGGGCGTCGGCGTGGGGCTCGTCCCTGGTGTTGACGATGGGCCGCTTCAGCGTTGTCTCGAGCCCGACCTCCTCCTCGAAGAAGTCGGCCCGCTGGGAGAGCTGGAAGTAGACGTCCGCCCCGCCCGAGGGCGGCGCCTCGCTCCCCACCTTGCCCGCCCCCGTGTAGATCTGGCGGGTCACGAAGTGGGGCATGACGTGCTGCACGATGCGGGCGAACGGCACCGCCCGCTCCACCAGGTAGTTCTCGTGGGTGCCGTAGGTGTTGCCCTTGCCGTCGGAGTTGTTCTTGTAGACCACGATCTGCTGGCCCGACGGCAGGGCCGATGCCGCCTCCATCGACGCGGCGAGGATCCGCTCCCCCGCCTTGTCGTACCGGACCAGCTCGGCGGGGGCGGCGCACTCCGGGGTGGAGTACTCGGGGTGGGCGTGGTCGACGTAGTAGCGGGCGCCGTTGGTGAGCACGGCGTTGACGAGGTGGGTCTCCACCTCCGGGGGCATGGCCCCCTCCCGGGCGAAGCCCCGCGCGTCGCGCCCGGGGCTCTCGTCCTCGAAGTCCCACCCCACCCGCTCCGGCCGGCCGGGCCGGCGGTCGGGGTGGGCCAGGTGGGACACGTAGGCGTTGATCAGCACCGAGGAGGCGGCTATCGGGTTGGTGTCGCCGGGGCCGGCCACGTGGATGCCGTACTCGGTCTCGATGCCGCACACCTTGGGTATGGCCACGCGCGGACCCTACCCCCGGCGGCTGGCTACCGTGCGCCGCTCGGCCGGCGAGTTGGCCGGCGGCCGGCCTGGTGACTCAGCGACGGCCCGGCTGGTGACTCAGCGACGGCCCGGCTGGTGACTCGGCGGCGGCCCGGCTGGTGACTCGGCGGCGGCCCCGGCTGGCCGGGGAGCCCGCTCAGA
>JBOGGR010000275.1:0-1996 GCA_050744025.1 Acidimicrobiales bacterium | reverse complement strand
GAAGCGAGGGTGGTCGTACTCGGCGATCGCCCGGCACATCGGCCACGACCGGCGAACGGTCAAGGCCTACTTGGAAGGACGAGAGCCCGGAGCCCGCGGGCGTCCGGGGCCCGACCCGCTGGAGCAGTTCGTGCCCTACCTGCGGGCCCGCTTCGTCGACGACCCCCATGTGTGGGCGTCGGCGCTGTTCGACGAGGTGGTGGCGCTCGGCTACCCGCTCAGCTACCCGAGCTTCGTCCGCCAGGTCCGGGCTGGCGGGCTGCGGCCACACTGCGAGGCGTGTGAGGGGGTAGGGGGCCGGGACACCATCGACATCGCCCACCCACCCGGGGAGGAGATTCAGTGGGACTGGTTCGAGCGGCGGAAGTCGCCCTGGGGCGGGGTCGGCTACGTGTTGCTGGGGACCCTCCCGCACTCGGGACGCAGCCGAGGGGTGATCGCCCCGGTCATGGACCAGGCCCACCTGGTGGAGGCCATGGACGGGGTGCTGCGCCGCCTGGGCGGCACGGCCCGGCACTGGCGGGTGGACCGCATGGCGACGGTGATCGTGCCCGGGACCGCCGACGTGCAGGCCTCCTTCGCCCCGGTGGCCAAGCACTACGGCGCGATCGTGGTGCCATGCCCGCCTCGGCGGGGGAACCGCAAGGGCGCGGTGGAAGCAGGGGTGCGCTTTGCCACCGGGCGGTGGTGGCGGACACTCGCCGCCGACTCGCCCGAGGCGGCCCAGGTGAGCCTCGACCACTTCTGGGCCACCACCGGCGATGCTCGGCTGCGCAGCCCGTCGCGCATCGAGGAGCCGCCCATTGACGGGAGTCGGCCGCGGTGGCCAACGGTGGGCGAGCTGGCCGAGGCAGAGCCGTTGCTGGCCCTTCCCGCCTCGCCCTACCCGGCCACGATCGAGGTCAGAGCCTCGGTCGACCACCAAGCCAGCGTCGCCTTCCGGGGGAACCGCTACTCGGTTGCCCCCGGCCTCGGGGGGATGACGATGACCCTTCGCCATCGCCTCGGCACGACCGGCCTCGATGTCGTGAGCCCGGCCGGGGTGGTGGTGGTCACCCATCGTCTGGCCGTAGCCGGCTCGGGGGAGATGGTGCGCACCCCTGCCCATCGTGAGGCCCTCGAGAAGGTAGTGCTCCACCAGTTCACCACGGCCCGTCCCTGTGACCGCAAGGAGAACCGCCCGCCGGGGCCAGCTGCTCTAGCCGAGCGAGCCCGCCTCCTGGGCGCTGAGGGCAACGATCCGACCGTGGACCTGGAATCCATGGCCGAGGTCATCCGCGGCGCCTTCCCGGGCACCACGGACGTCTCTGGCGGGGAGGTAGGGGCATGAGCGCCAACTCGGACTACCAAAGGCTGCGTTCCCATCTGGCCTTCTTGCGCATGGGAGCAGCCGCCGAGGCCCTCCCGGGCCTGCTCGATGAGGCGATCAAGGCCAAGTGGACCAACCAGGGCTTCTTGGAGGCGCTCTTGGCCGTGGAGGTCGAGGCAGTCGACGACCGTCGCCGGGCGAGCCTCGCCCGCTTCGCCTCCCTGCCCTCTCCGTTCACCCTGGCCGACTTTGACTACTCCGCCCAGCCGTCGGTCGACCCCAAGCTGATCGCCGAGCTCGGCACCCTGCACTTCATCGAGGACGCCACCAACGTGCTTTTGATCGGTCCGCCCGGAGTAGGCAAGACGATGCTCGCTGTCGGCCTCGGACACGCCGCGGTGGCGGCCGGCATGCGCACGTACTACACCACCGCGGCCGACCTGGCCGCCCGCTGCCAACGGGCGGCCCTGGAGGGGAGGTGGGCGACCACCATGCGCTTCTACGCTGGCCCCCGCCTCCTCATCATCGACGAGGTGGGCTACCTGCCCTTACCTGCCGAGGCGGCGGCGGCCCTGTTCCAGGTCGTGAGCCAGCGCTACTTGAAGGGCAGCATCGCTCTCACCACCAACTTGGGGATCGCCAGCTGGGGCCGGGTCTTCAACGACGACCAGATGGTGGCCGGGGCGA
>JBOGGR010000274.1:0-3713 GCA_050744025.1 Acidimicrobiales bacterium | reverse complement strand
GCCGGCGCCCTCCCCCCCGTCCGGCGAGGCCGCGGCCCGGGAGGCCGAGGCCCGCGCGAGGGCCGCCTCCCGCCAGGCCCGCCACCGGGACTCGACCCGCCCCACCCGCCAGCGCCGCTCCGCCTCCCTCCGGCGGGCGGCAGCGGGCGCCTGCGCCCAGACGCTCACGAAGCGCTGGACGGCAGTGAGCAGGCTGAGCCCGAGCACGATCCAGAGCACCGGCACCAGCAGGGGGAAGAACGGCTGCACGATCAGCCCGATCCCGAGGGCGATCATGCGCTCCGCCCGCTCCATGATCCCCCCCCGGGCCGACAGCCCGAGGGACTCGGCCTTGGCCCTGATGTAGGACGGGAGCATGGAGGCGGCCAGCACGGCAAGTGGGAGCACGGCCAGGTGGTCGTTGGACGTGGTGCCCAGGTACCAGGCCACGCCGGCCAGCAGGAGCGCGTCGGTCACCCGGTCGGCCACCGAGTCGAAGAAGGCGCCCCGGACCGAGGCCGAGCCGGTCGCCTTGGCGACGGGGCCGTCGAGCAGGTCGGGCAGCCCGCACACCCCGATCAGGAGGGCGCCGGCCACCAGGTGGCCGGAGGCGATGACGGCGGCGGCCACCACGGCCAGCACCAGGCCGAGCCCGGTCAGCTGGTTGGGCGTCACCCCGGTGCGGCGGAGAGCCGAGCCCACCGGGGCGGTCCCCCGCTCGACGGTGGCCCGCCAACGGGCGTCGAACACCCTGTTCACGCTACCACCAGCCCCTCGGTAGGCTGCCGGGGCAGGGGGTCGAACGGTCCCCACGACGAGCAGACGAGCAAGGGAGACGTGCCGGTGAAGAGCTTCCCGCCCGCGAAGATCCGCAACGTTGCCCTCGTCGGCCACGGCGGCGCCGGCAAGACCACGCTGGCCGAGGCGCTCCTCTACTCGGCCGGGGCGATCGGCCGGGTCGGCCGGGTCGAGGACGGCACGACCACCACCGACTTCGAGCCCGAGGAGGCCAAGCGCGGCCTGTCCCTCTCCCTCGCCATCGCCCCTTTCGAGCACGACGGCCACAAGGTCAACGTCATCGACACCCCGGGGTACGCCGACTTCGGGGGCGACGTGGCCGCCGCCCTGTCGGTGGCCGACCTGGCGGTGCTCGTGGTGAGCGCGGTGGACGGCGTGGAGGTCCAGACCGAGCGGTACTGGCGCCTGGCGGCGGAGCTGGGCCTTCCCCGCATGGTGTTCGTCAACAAGTGCGACCGGGAGCGGGCCAGCTTCCAGCGGACGCTGGAAGAGCTCCAGGCCCGTTTCGGGGCAGGCATCGCCCCGCTCGAGCTCCCGGTGGGCGAGGAGGCGGACCTGCGGGGGGTGGCCGACCTTCTGACCGACACCGCCATCATCTACGAGGGGCCGTCCGGCGCGGGCTCGGCCCCCGGGGGTGGGCACGGTAGGCCGGGGCAGACCACTGCCATTCCTCCTCTGATGGAGGAGCAGGAGCACCAGGTCCGGGAGGCGCTCGTCGAGGGGATCGTCGTGGCCGACGACGGCCTCATGGAGCGCTACCTGGAGGGCGACGTCCCGAGCCCGAAGGAGCTGGAGGACACCCTCGCCCGCGGTGTGGCCGCGGCCAGCGTGTTCCCTGTCGTGTGCGGGTCGGCCACCCTCGGGATCGGCGTCGACCGCCTGGCCGCCTTCATCTGCGAGATCGGGCCCTCGCCCGTGGACCGCCCGGCGGTCAGGGTCCGGGCCGGGGACCGTGACCAGGAGGTCGCCCCGGACCCGGGCGGCCAGCCGCTCGCCCTCGTCTACAAGACCCTCGCGGACCCGTACGTGGGAAAGGTCAGCCTGCTCAAGGTCCTGTCGGGCACCATCCGGCCCGACACCGTGCTCACGAACCCTCGCACCCACGCCGACGAGCGCCTCCACACGCTGTTCGCGCTGCGGGGCAAGGACCAGGACCAGGTCCCAGAAGCCCCGGCCGGCGACCTCGTGGCGGTGGCCAAGCTCTCCGACACCGCCACCGGCGACACGCTCGCGCCGAGGGGCACCCCCGTGGTCGTGCCGCCCCCTGCCGCGGCCCTGCCCATCCTGTCCGTCGCCATCAGGCCCCGCTCGAAGGGCGACGAGGACAAGCTCATGACCGCCCTGCACCGCCTCCAGGACGAGGACCCCTCCCTCGTCGTGCGCCGTGACAGCGAGACCCACCAGACCCTGCTGTCGGGCATGGGCGAGACCCACCTGTCCGTGTCCTGCGAGCGCCTGCACCGCAAGTTCGGTGTCGACGTCGAGACCGAGGACCTGCTCGTCCCCTACCGGGAGACGATCACGACGGCAGCCGACGCCGAGGGCAAGTACAAGAAGCAGACCGGCGGCCACGGCCAGTACGGCGTCTGCCACCTGCGCATCGCCCCCCTCGGCCGGGGCGAGGGCTTCACCTTCGTGGACAAGATCGTCGGCGGAGCCATCCCCCGCCAGTTCGTCCCAGCGGTGGAGAAGGGCGTGGTCGAGGCCATGGCCATGGGCGGGGTGCACGGTTACCCTGTAGTAGACGTCGAGGTTACCTGCGACGACGGGAAGTACCACTCCGTCGACTCCTCCGAGATGAGCTTCAAGATGGCCGGCAGCCTCGGCTTCAAGGAGGCTTTGGCGAAATCGCAGCCGGTGGTGCTCGAGCCCATCTCCCACTTGCAGGTGACCGTGCCCGCCGCGTACCAGGGCGACGTCCTCGGCGACCTCAACGCCCGGCGGGGCCGGGTGCAGGGGACCGAGGCGGCCGGGGGGGACGAGCAGACGATCGTGGCCCTGGTGCCGACCTCGGAGATGCTGCGCTACGCGATCGACCTGCGCTCGCTCACGGGCGGGCGAGGGCGGTTCAGCGTCGCCCACGACCATTACGACGTGCTCCCCTCCCACCTGCTGGCCCGCCTGGCCAAGCGGGAGGCGTAGGCCGGGCGGGGCCGGGGGCCGGGGGGCCGGGCGTCGGCTCAGCGGTAGAGCGGGCGGAGCCCGGGGAACATCGGGAAGTGACGTACGTTCAGCGTGGCCAGCTCGGCGCCGAGCGACACGACCGTGCCCGCCACCAGGAGGTCGGCGAGGCCCAGGCCCGGGTGGCTGCGCCGGTACGTCCGGCCGAGCTCGCCGGCTCGCCGGCTGACCACGTCGTCGACGTGGACCCAGTCGATGGCCTCGAAGAGCCGCTCGGTCTGGTCGCGCTCCTGCGAACGGACGCCTCGCCACACCTCGGCCCTGGTCACCTCCGAGCAGACGGCTCGCCGGGGCAACCTCTCCAGGTAGCGAGTGGCCGGGCCCACCTGGCGCAGGGCGTCGATCACGACGGACGTGTCGACGACGACGATCATCCTCGCCGGCGCCGCTCGAGCTCCTCCTGGCGCGTCACGTCGTTGGCCCGGAGCTTCTCCACGTACGTGGCCCCGTCCTCCAGGTACGGCGCGATCCCCGACGCTGCTCGCAATGCCGCCCGGAACCGGGCCAACCTGGCCTCCTCGGTGCCGGGCGCCAGGTAATCGTCGATGGCTGCCCGTATGAGGGCCGACCTCGTCCTGCCCGTCGCCTCCGCCCGCTCGTCGAGCAGCTTCGCCTGCTCCTCCTCTATGTAGATCTGGGTTCGCTGCACGATGTACAGGTTATACATCGCAGCCCGGACATGCAGGGCCGGAGGCGGCCGCTTCGGAGCCGACCCCGCCGGGCTCGGCGGCCGGCTCGACCATCCACCGGTCGGG
>JBOGGR010000273.1:0-4684 GCA_050744025.1 Acidimicrobiales bacterium | reverse complement strand
GGCGTGCGCACCGAACGGGAACACGAAGTTCTCCGGGTCATAGAACGTCGTCTCCTCCAGCCCCGGCTCGAGGCCCTCGGGAACCGCGCCGATGTAGGCGATGCCCGCGACGTCGGCGAGCGCCATGCCCGTCTCCGGGGAGCCGCGCACCGAGAATTTGCCGTCCTGGACGACGATGTCCTCCGCCGCGGCCTCCAGCTCGGCGGCGGCCCGCTGGCCGGCCTCGACCGCCTGGGACAGGCGGACCTCGTCCTGCTTGGTCAGCAGGCGGTGGCGCCGGATGTCGACGAGGTACTGGCCGAGGACGTCCTCGGCGGCGATCCCCATCAGTGTCCTCTCCCGAACGACGAAGGCCGACCACCCAGACCCCTGGGCGATCGGCCTCGTGACCTCGGTGCCGCCTGCCGTCGCGAGCAGGAGCACAATGTGGCTTGTGGACCCGAGCATAGCCCTTGCATCCGACGCCGAGCTACTGGCCCCGCTGCGCCTCACCATGGTGCGCGTCGCGCTCACCCTGGGCTGGGTCTCGGCCGCGGTCGTGCTGGTCGGCTCGCTGTCCCCGTCCTGGCACGCCGTCCCGGTCGACCACATCGTGATCCTGACCCTGGTGGCCGTCGCCGCTTCGGTCAACGGCGCCCTCGGCCTCATGCCCTGGAGGCGCTGGATGGGCACGCCCCGGGCGGAGGCGATCCTGGTGGTGTGGGCAGCCGGCGTGGTCGTGCTCATCAGCGTGTTCGTCTACCTGGGCGGGCGCTGGGCCGGCGACTACTACCTCCTCTACTTCCTGGTGGTGCCGTTCATCGCCGCCACCGAGCCGCTGGCCCGCCAGGCGGTCCTCTACGTGGTGGCCCTGGCCGGCTTCCTCCTCGCCACCGTCGCCGCCGGCGGGCCATACCCGCGCAGCGACCTGGCCGTCCGCCTCGTCGTGCTGGCCGGGGCCTGCGTCGTGAGCGGGGCGCTGGCCCAGGCCATAGGCCAGACCACCCGGGCCCGGGCCCGGGCCGAGGCGTCGGCCCGCCTGGAGCGGGCCCTGGCCGACGAGGCCCACCACCGGATCAAGAACAACCTCCAGCTCATCGCCGACCTCCTGTCCATGGAGGCGGCCAAGGGCGGCAGCCGGCTGGAGGACGTGGTGGCGGAGACCCTCAGCCGGATCCAGAGCGTGGCCGCCGTGCACCAGGTGCTGGCCACGGCGGGCGAGGGACGGGTGGCCCTGCGCCCGGTGGTGGACCGGATCGTGGGCCTCCTGGCCGACCGCCTGGGGGGGTCCCGGCAGGTGCTGGTCAGCGGGGGCGAGGGGACGGAGGTGGCGGGGCGGCGGGCCACTTGGGCCGCGCTGGTCGTCAACGAGCTGGTCACCAACGCCCTGCGCCACGGCCGCGGGGCGGTGACCGTCGGGCTGGAGGGTCGGGGGAGCGAGATCGCGTTGCTGGTGGCCGACGAGGGCCCGGGCCCCGGGGACGCTCCCACCGGCCTCGGGCTGGCCCTCGTGGCCCGGCTGGTCGAGGACGGCCTCGGCGGCAGGATCGTGCCAGCGCCCCTCCTGGGCGGCTGGGAGGTGGCCGTCCGCTTCCCCCGTGAGGACGGGATGCCGGCGGCCGGGGGAGGGCCCCTTCCGTCCGAGGCCCGAGAGGAGATGGCCGGTGCGGGTGCTCATCGCCGAGGATGACCCGGTGATCGCGCTGGGACTCGAGACGACGGTGGCCGGGCTGGGGCACGAGGTCGTCTCCCGGGTCGACGACGGCGAGCGGGCCGTGGCCGAGGCGGCGGCCACCCGGCCCGACGTCATGGTCCTGGACCTGATGATGCCCGGTCTGTCCGGCCTGGAGGTGGCCCGGCGCGTGTGCGCCGACCGCCGCATCCCGATCGTGGCCGTCACCGCCTACGACGACCCGGCGCTGGTGGAGGAGGCGGCGGAGTGCGGGGTCGGGGCCTACCTCGTCAAGCCGGTGACCCCCGGCCAGGTCGGCTCGGCGCTGCGGCTGGCGGTTTCCCGCCACGGGCAGTTCGAGGCCATGCGGGCCGAGGTGGACCGCCTCACCGACGCCCTCGAGACCCGCAAGCTGGTGGAGCGGGCCAAGGGCATCCTCATGGCCCACCGCAAGCTGTCCGAGGCCGAGGCCTTCGCCCGCATCCAGCGCCAGGCCCGGGACGCCAACAAGCGCATGGCCGACGTGGCCCGGGGGATCATCGCCGCCGACCAGCTGCTGGGATAGCGCGCCGCCGGCGTCTAGCCCTTGCCGCAGTTCGGCTTCTTTCCGTGGTTGGCCTTCTTCTTGGCCGAGAGCTTCCGTTTCGCCGTCTTCTTGGACACGAGGGGAGAAGGCTAGCCGCGGAGGCGGTAGCCTCGATCCGGTGGAGCGCCTCGGCCTGGTCGGTCTGCCCAACGCCGGCAAGTCCTCCCTCTTCAATGCCCTGACCGGCGGCTCGGCCCCTGTGGCCGCCCACCCCTTCTCGACCACGGAGAGCTCGACCGGGGTGGCCCAGGTGCCCGACCACCGGCTGGGCGCCCTGGCCGGGATGAGCCACAGCCGCAAGGTCGTCCAGGCCGGTGTGGAGCTGGTCGACATCGCCGGCCTGGTTGCCGGCTCTGCGACCGGCGAGGGCCTCGGGAACCGCTTCCTGGCAGGCATCCGCGAGGTCGACGCCCTCTGCATCGTGCTCCGGGCCTTCGACGACGAGGAGGTCCCCGGGCTCACCGACCCGGTGGAGGCTCTGGGCGTGCTCGAGCTGGAGCTCGTGCTGGCCGACCTCTCCACGGTGGAGGCCCTCGTGGAGCGCCGGCGCAAGGCGGCCCGCTCCGACCGCTCCCTCGCCGGCGAGGTGGCAGCCCTCGACGCCGCCCTGGTGCCGCTCCAGGCCGGCACCCCCCTGTACCGGGCAGCCCTGCCCCTCGACACCAGGGCCGCCCTGCGGACTTCCTTCCTCCTCACCGACAAGGCGGTGCTGGCCGTGGTCAACCTCGGCGAGGACCAGCTCGACGTGGCGGCCAAGCTCACCGAGGAGGTGGCGGCCGAGCTGTCGGGTGAGGGACTCGGAGGTGTGGCTGTAGCGGGCGGCGTGACCGCCGGGGACAGCGTGGCCGCGGGTGGCGGAGCGGCGGGGGACAGCGTGCTCGGTGTCAGCGTCCAGCTGGAGGCGGAGGCGGTCCGGCTCCCGCCGGGCGAGCGGGCCGAGCTGCTGGAGGGCCTGGGCCTCGGGGAGGGGGCGCTCTCCCGGGTCGCCCGGGCCGCCTACCACCTGCTCGGCCGGCGCACGTTCCTCACCACCGGGGACAAGGAGTCCCGGGCCTGGACCTTCCGGGCGGGGGCCAGGGCGCCGGAGTGCGCGGGGGTCATCCACTCCGACCTCCAGCGGGGCTTCATCCGGGCCGAGGTCATCGACTGGGCCGAGCTAGTCGAGCTGGGCTCGTGGCCGGCGGCCAAGGCCGCTGGGCGCCTCCGGGTCGAGGGCAAGGACTACGAGGTGAGAGACGGCGACGTGCTCGAGATCCGCTTCAACGTCTGATGCCCTGGCTGATCAGGGACGGCGAGGTGCTGGCGACCCTGGAGGTCGTGGAGGCCTTCCCGGCCCGTGTCCGGGGCCTCCTCGGCCGGGACGGGATGGACGGCGCCCTGCTGCTCCGCCCCGCCCGGTCGGTGCACACGATCGGCATGCGCTTCCCGATCGACGTGGCGTTCTGCGACGCCGAGCTGGTGGTGCGGTCGGTGGCCACCATGCGCCCGTACCGGATGGGCCTGCCCCGCCCCGGGGCCCGCTGCGTGGTCGAGGCCAGGGCCGGGGCCTTCGAGCGGTGGCGCCTGGGCCCGGGCGACCAGCTCGAGATCAAGGGTTGACGGCCCGGGCCGGGAGCCCCCCAGAAGGGGCGCCCTCCTGGCGGGGCGGCGAGGCCGCGGGGAGCCCGGCCGGGGGCGGGGCGGGGGCGCTCGTGCTCGTCGCCACCCCCATCGGCAACCTCCTGGACCTCTCCCCCCGGGCGGCCCGGGCGCTGTCCGAGGCCGACGTCATCGCCTGCGAGGACACCCGCCGCACCCGCAAGCTCCTGACCCACGCCGGGATCACGGGGAAGCGCCTCCTGGCGGTGCACGACCACAACGAGGCCGGCCAGGTCGGGCCGGTCCTGGCCGAGCTGGACCGGGGGGCCGTGGTGGCCGTCGTGAGCGACGCCGGGACGCCGGCCGTCTCGGATCCCGGTGCCCGGCTGGCGGCTGCTGCCGCGGCCGCGGGAGCCCGGGTGAGCGTCGTGCCCGGCCCGTCGGCGGCGGTTGCCGCCCTCGTCGTGAGCGGGCTCCCGACCGGGCGCTGGTGCTTCGAGGGGTTCCTCCCCCGCCGGGGCCGGGAGCGGGCCGAACGGCTGGCTGCCGTCGCCACGGACCGGCGGACCACCGTCATCTACGAGGCCCCGCACCGCCTGGCGGCGACTCTGGCCGCGCTGTCCGAGGCCTGCGGCCCGGTGCGCCACGTTGCGGTCGTCCGGGAGCTGACCAAGGTCCACGAGGAGGTGTGGCGGGGCACGCTCGCCGGCGCCCTTGCCCGCACCGATGAGGTCCCCGCCAGGGGCGAGCACACGATAGTCCTGGCCGGGGCGCCCGAGCCGTCCCCGCCGGGGGAGGACGAGGTCGAGGAGGCGGTGGCCGCGGCGCTGGCGGGCGGGCGGCCGGCCAGGGAGGCGGCGGCCGCGGCC
>JBOGGR010000272.1:0-2244 GCA_050744025.1 Acidimicrobiales bacterium | reverse complement strand
CAGAGGAACGGGCGGCGCCGGCGGGGCGCCGGCGCCACCGCCAGTAGAGGAGGAGGAGGGCGGCGGAGGCGAGGGCCACGGCGAAGCCCACGACGGGGGCCCACTCGAAGCGGGCCTTCCCGGCCTGGGAGGCCCGGAGGTGCTCCGGCCGAGGCGGGGCGGCGGCGAGGTGCAGCAGGTGGCGGAGGGGGTGGAGGTGGTGCGACCCCAGCAGCAGGACGGCGACGGCCAGAGCCAGGAACAGCACGGCCCCGAGGTACGAGGGGCGGCCGGCCCCGGCCCGCCGCCCCGCCTCGAGGCGCAGGAGCGCCAAGGCCCCGAGGACGATGGCGGCCAGGAAGGCTGTCGCCACCACCAGGCCCAGCACCTCGACCTCGGCGGTGGGGAAGTGGCCGGCCCCGGCGCCCTTGGAGCGGGTGAAGGCCGAGGACCGGCTCGCGATGCCGACCACGGCGACCAGCCCGACGACCACAGCGGTGCCGGCGGCGGCGGCCGGCCACTCCACCGGGCGCCCGGGCTGGTGCACCGGGCCATCATGGCACCGGTCGCCGGCGGGCCCGCGAGCGGAGCCGCCGGCGGCTCGAGAGGGCGGCGCGCGCGGAGTAGGGGGCGGCCCCTTCGGGCCGCCCCCCTACGACACCTGTCGCTCGCGCCCCTCCCACCAGGGCTGGCGCAGGACCCGCTTCAAGAGCTTGCCCGAGCCGGTCCGGGGCAGCTCGCCGGCGAAGGTGACGGAGCGGGGGACCTTATAGCTGGCCAGGTGGGCCCGGGCGTGGGCCACCACGTCGCCGGCGGCGAGGCCCGAGCCGGGCCGGGGCACCACGACGGCGTGGACGGCCTCTCCCCACTCGTCGCTCGGGATGCCGAAGACCGCCACGTCGGCCACGTCGGGGTGCAGGTCCAGTGCCGCCTCGACCTCGGCCGGGTAGACGTTCATTCCCCCGGTGATCACCATGTCGGCCTTGCGGTCGCAGATGTAGAGGTAACCCTCCTCGTCCCGGTAGGCGATGTCGCCGACGGTGTGGAACTCGCCCCGCCGGTCGGCCTCGTACTTGTCCTCCGCCTTGTGGTAGGTGCTGAACGAGCTGGCGCTGCGCACGTACAGCTCCCCGGGAACGCCGGGCCCATCGACCTCCTTCCCGTCGGCGTCGATCAGCTTCACGTCCACGCCGGGCAGGGGCAGCCCGCAGGAACCGGGCTTGCGGAGCTGGTCGGCGGGGGCCAGGGCCGTGTCCACGCCCAGCTCGGTGGACCCGTAGACCTCCCAGAGCGAGTCGGGGGGGAAGTCGGCCAGGTAGGCCTGCTTCAGGGCGAAGGACCAGGGAGCCGCGTTGGCGACCATGATCCGCATGCTCGAGCGGTCGTAGCGGGCCTTGACCCCGGCCGGGAGCTGGCAGACGAGGCGGACGGGCGCCGGGGCGGCGAACGTGGTCGTCACCCGGTGGCGGTCGACCAGGCGGAGCCAGTCCTCGGGGTCGAAGCGGCGCTGCAGGACCACGGTGTTGCCGAGCAGGTGGGCGATCCCCATGAAGCCGCCCGGCCCGGAGTGGTAGAGGGGGCCGGTCGTGACGTAGACGTCCTCTGGCCGGTAGCCGACGTGGGCGAGCATGGCCGCGATCTGGGCCGGGTCGCCCAGGCGGGGGCGGAACGCCCCCTTCGGCCTCCCGGTCGTGCCCGAGGTGAAGATCATGGTGGCCGAGCCCCCCTCGGGCGGGGTCCTCGCCGGGGCCGGCCCGGCCCCGGCGAGCAGCGCGTCGCCGTCGGACATCCCGGCCGGGGCCGCCGCCCCGGCCGGGATGTCGTACAGCACGACATGCCTCACCTGCGGCGCCTCGGGCGCGATGGCGGCGAGCAGGTCCGCCATCTCGGCGTCGGCGTAGACGATGGCGGCGTCGGAGTTGTCGACGACGTACGCCGCCTCGGAGGGGGACAGGCGGTAGTTGAGGGGGACGGCGGTGAGCCCGACCTTGCGGGCGGCGTGCACCATGGCGACGACGGCCGGGGAGTTCTGCCCGCACCACGCCACGGCCGTGCCGGGGGCGGCGCCGAGGCCCGAGAGGACGGCGGCCAGGCTGTTTGCCCGGTCCTCCAGCTCGGCGAACGTCCAGCGCACCGAGGGCCCGCCGGGCCGGTCCTCGACCACGGCGAGCTTGCCCGGCTGGGCCCGGGCGTGGAGGGTGAGGACGTCGACGGGGGGCTCGGTCGCCATGGCGGCCCAGTCTGGCAGGCCGGCGGGCCCGCAGG
>JBOGGR010000271.1:0-2060 GCA_050744025.1 Acidimicrobiales bacterium | reverse complement strand
GCGCGCGCGAGGGCGCGGGCCGGGGCCCGATGGTGGCGGCCCTGTCCCTCACCTGCGGGCTGTCCGGCGCCACCCTGTACGTCGCCCAGCCCGTCGTGGGCGCCATCGGCGCCGGCTTCGGGGTGGGGCCGGGCCCGGCCGGGGCGGTGCCCGCCGCCGCCTTCGCCGGCTACGGGCTCGGGCTGGTCCTCCTCGTGCCCCTCGCCGACCTGGTGGAGCGGCGGCGGCTGGTCGTGGGCGCGGCCGCAGCCGCGGCGCTGGCTGCAGCCGTGGCCGCCCTCTCCCCCGACGTCGCCGTGCTGGCCGTCGCCAGCCTGGCGCTGGGCGCGCTGGCCGTCCTCTCCCAGGTGCTGCCCCTGGCCGGGCGCGCCGGCGCCTGGGGGGACCGGCAGGGCCGGGCCGCCGGACCGGTGGCCGCCGGCCTGCTGGCCGGCATCCTGCTGGCCCGCACCGGGGCGGGCGCCCTGGCCCAGGTCGGGGGGTGGCGGGCCGTGTACTGGGTGACGGCGGCGCTCCTGGCGGCACTGGCCGTGGCGCTGCGCCTCGTCCTCCCCGAGCTCCGCCCACTCCCCTCCAGGAGCCGGTACGCGGCGATGGCCCGTTCCGCCGCCGCCGCCCTCCACGCCGAGCCGGTGCTCCGCTTGCGTGCGGCGTCAGGGGCCCTGCTGCTCGCCGCCCTGGGCGCGGCATGGACGGGCCTCACGTTCCTCCTCGCCGGGGCGCTGTACCACCTCGGCGAGGCGGCGATCGGCCTCGTCGGCCTGGCCGGGGCGGCGGGGCTCCTCGCCGGCGCGGCCGCCTCCCGGGCGGGCAGGGGGGCGGGCCTGATCCCGGCCGGGTGCTGCGCCCTGGCCGTCGTGGCCTGGACCCTCATCGACATCGGTGGCCACCATCTCGGCGCCCTCGTCGCCGGCTTGGTCCTCCTCGGCCTCGGGGCCGAGGGCGCCCGCGCCGCCCACCAGGACGAGCTGGCGCGGCTGGGTCCCGGAGGCGGGGGGAGCCTCTCGGGCGCATACGCGGCGCTGGGCTTCATGGGCGCGGGGGCCGGCGCCGGCCTGTCGGGGCTCGTGTGGGGATGGGCGGGCTGGGGGGGCGTGTGCTGGCTGGGCCTCTCCCTCTGCGGCGCGGCCCTCGGGCTGGGGCTGGCCGAGGGGGCGCTCCGCCCGGGGAGGGGCACGGCCCCCGTTCGTGGGCACGGAGGGCTCGGCACGCCGGTTGCCATTTCTCCTATGAGGCGGCGGTCACCGGGGCCCGGGGACGGCATCGGCCGGGGCTGACCAGCCGAAGTGGTCGAGCGGGCCGTGGCCGGCCGCGGACCCGATGGACCAGCCGGCCGCGCCGCGGAGGGCCGCCGTGACCAGCTCCTTGGCAGCGGCGACGGCCTCGAGGGGGCCGAGGCCCCGGGCCAGGTGGGCGGCTATGGCGGCGGACAGGGTGCACCCGGTGCCGTGGACGTTGGCCGTCGCCACCCAGGGTGAGCGCAGGAGGACCACCTCGCGGCCGTCGAACACGACGTCGACCGCCTCGGGCCCGGGGAGGTGGCCGCCCTTCACCACCACCACCCCGGCCCCGGCCTCGTGGAGGGAGCGGGCGGCGGCGGCCATGTCGTCCAGGTCCACCAGCGGCCGGCCCACCAGCAGGGAGGCCTCCCGCAGGTTGGGGGTGGCGACCTCCGCCAGGGGGAGCAGCCGGTCCAGGTAGGCCCGCTCGGCGTCCTCGTCGAGCAGGCGGTCCCCGCTCGACGCGACCATGACGGGGTCGACCACGAGGTGGGGCAGGTCGCCGGCCGCGGCCCGCCTCGCCACCACCGCCATGATGGCGGCGGTCGCGAGCATCCCCGTCTTGGCCGCCCTCGGGGCCAGGTCCTCCACCACGGCGGCGATCTGGGCGTCCACCATCTCTGGAGGGAGCACGTGGACCGCTCGGACGCCCAGGGTGTTCTGGGCGGTTACGGCGGTGACGGCGGACGTCCCGAAGACGCCGAGGGCGGCGAACGCCTTCAGGTCGGCTTGCAGGCCGGCGCCGGCGCCGGAGTCCGAGCCGGCGATGGTGAGGGCCAC
>JBOGGR010000270.1:0-2932 GCA_050744025.1 Acidimicrobiales bacterium | reverse complement strand
GCCGCCAACCGGGCCACGGCGGCTCCCCGGGCCACGGCGGCGGCCCGCCGCCAGGCCCTGCCACCGCCACGCCCATCCAGCACCTGGTGGTGATCTTCCAGGAGAACCACTCATTCGACAACTACTTCGGCACCTACCCCGACGCCGCCAACCCCCCGGGTGAGCCGGCGTTCCACGCCGCCCCGGGCACCCCCGCCGTCAACGGGCTCAGCCCGGAGCTGATCGCCGACAACCCCAACCTGGCCGACCCGTACCGCCTGGACCGCAGCCAGGAGATCACCTGCGACAACGACCACAACTACACGCCCGTCCAAAAGGCCTACGACCGCGGCCTGGTGGACCACTTCGTCCAGGCAGTCGGCCCGACGGGGAGCGGGTGCCAGCCCACCCTCACCATGGGCCACTACGACGGCAACACCGTGACCGCCCTCTGGAGCTACGCCCAGCACTTCGCCATGAGCGACAACAACTTCGACGACACCTTCGACCCGTCCACGCCCCAGGCCCTCAACCTGATCAGCGGGCAGACCCACGGCGCCGTCCCGTCCGCGCCCACCCCGGCGGTGGCGAACGGCACGCTCATCGGCAACCTGCCCCCGACCCACGACGACTGCGACGCGTCCGGGGCCGTGAACCCGACCACCGTGGAGATGACGGGGCGGAACATCGGCGACCTGCTGAGCGCCAAGGGCGTCACCTGGGGCTGGTTCACCGGCGGGTTCCGGCCCACCTCGCACGTGGACGGCAAGGCGGTGTGCGGGTCGACCCACGACAACATCGCCGGCGTGCCGCAGAACGACTACTTCAACGGCGAGGACGACCCGTTCCAGTACTACGCCTCGACGGGCAACCCCCACCACGTCCCGCCCAGCTCGCCGGCCATGATCGGCCACAGCGACCAGGCCCACCACCAGTACGGCCTGGCCGACTTCTGGGCGGCGGCCGGCGCCGGGCGCATGCCGGCGGTCTCCTTCCTGCGAGCCCCCAGCTACGCGCAGGGCCATCCCGGCTACTCGGACCCGCTCGACGAGCAGCACTTCCTCGTCACGACCATCAACCGCCTGGAGCGGCTCCGGAGCTGGCGGTCCACGGCCGTGGTGATCACCTGGGACGAGTCGGACGGCTAGTACGACCACGTGATGCCCCCGATCGTCAACCCGTCCGACGACCCGGCCCACGACGTGCTCGCAGGCTCCGAGCTGTGCGGCACGCCCGAGGCCGGCGCCTACCTCGACCGCTGCGGCTACGGCCCCCGGATCCCCGAGCTCGTGATCTCGCCATGGTCCAAGGTGAACGACGTCGACCACTCCCTCACGGCCATGTCGTCGATCATCGCCTTCGCCGAGGGCAACTGGGGCCTCGGGCGGATCGGCGACCAGTCCTTCGACGCCCGCTCGGGCACGATCGCCGGGATGCTCGACTTCCGCCGCCCCGCCGCCCGGCGCCTCTTCCTCGACCCGGCCACGGGCGAGCCGGTCCCGCCCGGGCACGGCCGGGGGCACTGAGCGGGCCCGGCCCGCGGGCCCAGCCGGCGGGAGTGGCCGTGGAGCTTCGGCGAAACAGCGGCTGTTCCTCCCAGGATCCGGCGCCCACCCCCGCCGGTGGTCAGAGGAGGCCGGTCACGCGCCCGAGCCCGGCCCTGAGCTCCCCGAGCTGGCGGGCCGCCTCGGCCCGCACCTCGCCCACCGGCCGGCCGGCCGCCACGGGCAGCACCACCTCCAGGTAGGCCTTGAGCTTGGGCTCGGTCCCGCTCGGGCGCACGACGACCCGGGCGCCGCCGTCCAGCCGGAAGGTCAGCACGTCGGCGGGGGGCAGGTCGCCCCGCCCCTCCGACAGGTCCTCCACCGCGGTCACGCTCCGGTCGCCGATGCTGGCCGGCGGGGAGGCCCGCAGCCCGGCCATCGCGCCGGCCATCGCCGCCCGGGCGCCCGGCCCGTCGAGGCGGGCCGACCACTGCGCTGTGGCGTGCAGCCCGAAGCGGCGGGACAGCGCCTCGATGCGATCGCCGAGCGTCCGGCCCCTTCGCCTCTCGAGGGCTGCCAGCTCGGCCACCACCAGGGCGGCGCTCAGCCCGTCCTTGTCCCGGACCACGTCGCCGACGGCGTAGCCGAGCGCCTCCTCGTAGCCGTAGACGAACCTGGTCCCCGGCCGGCGCTCGGCCGCCCGCACGATCCACTTGAACCCGGTGAGGGTGCGGGCGTGGTGGACGCCGGCGGCCCGGGCCAGGTGCTCCAGCATCGAGGACGAGACGACGGTCGTGGCCACCAGCCGGTCGTCCCCCTCGCCCGAGGCGAGCACGTGGTCGGCCAGCAGCACGCCCAGCTCGTCGCCGGTGAGGGCCCGCCAGCCCGTGGGGGAGGCATCGGGGACGGCCACCGCCAGGCGGTCGGCGTCGGGGTCGTTGGCGATCACGAGGTCGGCGCCGACCCGCCGGGCCTCGGCCAGGGCGAGGTCGAGGGCGCCCGGTTCCTCGGGGTTGGGGAAGGCCAGCGTCGGGAAGTCGGGGTCGGGCTCGGCCTGCTCGGTGACGAGGTGCGGCGGGGGGAAGCCGGCCCGCTCGAACAGGCGGAGGAGGGTCTCGGCCCCCACGCCGTGCATGGCCGTGTAGACGATGCTGACCCGGCGGGCCGAGCGGTCGGGCGCGAGGCGCGCCACAGCGTCCATGTAGGCGTCCACGACGCCGTCGTCCAGGCGGGCCACGAGCGGGCTGGAGGAGGGCGCGAGGGGGATGGCGGCCCGGCCGGCCGGCGACGGGGTGGCCGCGAGGGGGATTCCGGCCAGGACGGCTCCGGGCGTGGCGGCGGCCGCCCCCCCCGCCAAGAGGCGGGCGGCTGGGGGGACAAGCAGGGCGCCCGCCCCCCCGGCGAAAAAGTAGCAGGTGTCCCGGGCCGGGGTGTTGGGGGCGGGCACCAAAACCCCCGCCCCCCCCCCC
>JBOGGR010000269.1:0-3606 GCA_050744025.1 Acidimicrobiales bacterium | reverse complement strand
AGCCGCACCCGCGGCACAAGACCCGACCAGCCAACCGGGCATCCCCAGGCGACCAGGCGACCCAGGACCGTTCGGAGTCGCTCACCGAGCATAAGTCACTATTGCTCAGTGATTAGGAACGGTAGGGACCCCCGGCAGCACGCTGATCAGCAGGCCGGCCAGCACCAAGAAGACCGGGTAGGGCACGCCGGACAACCTGGCGGCCCTGATGGCCACGAGCAGGGCCACCGCCACCACCAAGCCGGCGACGAAGAGGTCGCCGCTCATGCCCGCCTGGCTGCCTGGTCACGGGAAGAGCTCGGGCGCCTGGCCCCCGGACCTCGTTCGTCGGACCCGGGGGAAGCAGGGCGGCGACCGGAGCGGCCAGAGATCCGTACGTGGCCCTGTGGCGGAGCCCGGAGGTCAGGTAGGCCCGGATGCCGAAGCTCCCCGCCGGCCACATGGCCATGGTCGGGCCGGCTCCCGGCAGGCCCAGAGGCCGTCGAGCTCCCCAGGAGGACGGCGACCCCTACGGTGGTCGAGCGTGAGCGAGACCGACGCGGAGGTCCTGGCCGAGCAGGCCGCGTACTACCGGACTCGGGCCGCCGAGTACGACGAGTGGTTCCAGCGGGAAGGCCGATACGACCGGGGTGCGGCGGCCAACGCGCTGTGGTTCGCCGAGCGCGACGAGGTCTTCACAGCCTTCGACGCCCTGGCCCCGACCGGGGACGTCCTGGAGCTGGCGCCGGGCACTGGCATCTGGACCGAGCGCCTGGTCCCCGCGGCCGCCTCGATCACGGCCGTGGACGCCTCGGCCGAGATGATCGCCCTCAACCGGGCCCGTCTGGGCCAGGGTGCGGCCAAGGTCACCTACGTGCTGGCGGACCTGTTCAGGTGGGAGCCGCCTCACCCGTTCGACGCCGTCGTCTTCTGCTTCTGGATCAGCCACGTCCCCGACAGCCGTCTCGCCACCTTCCTCGCCATGGTGGCCCGCGCCCTACGCCCGGGAGGGCGACTGCTCTTCCTCGACGGCCAGCGGGAACCGACGTCGACCGCCTCCGACCACATCCTCCCCGGGAATGACGACCAGGTCATGGTCCGGCAGCTCAACGACGGCCGCGCCTTTCGCATCGTGAAGAGGTTCAGGGCGGCCGGCGACCTGGAGGCCCGTTGCCGGGCCGTGGGCCTGGACGTCACCGTGCGGGAGACGGCCACCTACTTCCAGTACTGCGTGGGTACCCGGGACCCGGTTCGCGGGCCCTGATGTCTCCTAGCCTGACGGAATCGTGAGCAGGGAGGCGGACATCGACCCCGGTAGCCAGGACGAGAGCGCCCTTCGCACGGCCATGGCCGCCGCCCTGTCCGAGGCCGAGGCAGCTGTCGCCCACGGCGACGTGCCCGTCGGGGCCGTGGTCCTGGCCGCCGGTCAGGTGATAGCCCAGCGCCACAACGAGCGGGAGCGGCTCGCCGATCCCACCGCCCACGCCGAGATGCTCGCCCTGCGGGACGCGGCGAAGGCTCGCGGCTCCTGGCGACTGGGCCGGGACGTCACCCTGGTGGTCACGCTGGAACCCTGCCCCATGTGCGCCGGCGCCCTGGTCGCGGCCCGGGTCGGGCGCGTGGTGTTCGGTGCGCCGGACCCGAAGGCGGGGGCCTGCGGCTCCCTCTACAACCTGTGCGTCGACCCGCGGCTCAACCATGAGCTGGAGGTGACCCCCGGCGTCATGGCGGACTCGTCGTCCCGCCTCCTCGCCGGGTTCTTCGCCGCCAGGCGCGATGGGCCGGCTGCGCCGCCTGGCGCTGCCTGAGCTGCCTGACGGCGGCGAGCGAGCGGCTCCAGGGTCCAGAGCCCAGGCTGAGGCCTCGCCGGGCATTCGCCGCCGGGCCGGCCGTCCCTCTCGGCGGCTAGGGCTAACCTCGTCCCCGGAGGGATGCGAGAGCGGCCGAATCGGGCGGTCTCGAAAACCGTTGTGGCTCATGGTCACCGTTGGTTCGAATCCCACTCCCTCCGCTGGCTGGCGGCTAAAGATGCAGGTCGGGCCCTGTTTTTGCCGCCTCGGCTCCCTGTCCGCCAGTCACCGTGAGTGACCAGGATTGGCCGTCAGGGTGGGGTGCGGATGGGGTGCGGGTCTCGGGTGGGGTGCGAAAGGGGTGCGAGCCGGGCCCCCGCACAGGGCAGCGACGACCACGGTACGTGGCCGTCGCCCCGGACTGGACAACTCACCCGTGGTACAATTGAAGCGGCAGGAGAGTCACCCCCAAGCGCGGCAGCGCGGCAGTCTCCAGCGATCCCAGGCAGGGCGGGTCCATAGTCCAGCACCGGCTCGGGCGGGGCCGCCGCCAGGAACGTGATCGCGCTGGTGTCAATGGGCAGTCGCATGTTGCCTCCTTCGGGTTCCTGCCGACTGGCAGGTCGCCGACATCCGCGGCGACGAGTCGGACGGTACGGAGGCAGGAGGAGGCGATCTACAAGAGGACCGCGACTCGCATAAGCTGCGACTAGTTGCGGGTGATGGGTGTGCGACAGCGATGTAGGGGGCTGACGGGACGCGGCCCAGGTGGGCCAGTCTTGTGGTAGTCTGGTTGTGGTTACCACAACCAGATGGGGGCAGGCATGGAAACTTCACTCCCGGACATGGAGCAACTCCGAGCTCGGCTTTACTCGGCGCTGGCTCAGATTGGCGATTTCCGACGCGGGAGCATCACCACGAATTATCGCCGATGTGGCAAGGCGAACTGCGCCTGCGCCGATCCCGCCCATCCCGGTCATGGGCCACGCTACCTTTGGACTCGCTCGGTTCCTGGGGGCAAGACGAAGGGTCGTCAGCTCACCTCGGGACCAGAGGTGGACAAGGTGAGGCGGGAGATGGCCAACTACAAGGAGTTCATGGCTCAAGTCGGCGAGATCGTGGAGATCAACGAGGAGATCTGCGAGGCCCGGCCAATCCCCCCATCGGCTGACGCTGGGGCCTCGGGGGATGGAGAGGCAGGACCCCAAAAAAGGGGGCTCTTCGATGAGCTCGAAGCGGAGTTCTCCTCGGAGGTAGAGCGTCTGGCCTCCTTGGCGGCAGCGACGCTGTCGTGCCCGGGGGGAGACAGCCTGGCCACACTCGAGCTGGCCATCCGCACCGCCATGCAACACCTGGGCGGGTCGTTGCTGGAAGAGTTGTTGGCCCTCGATACGGGTCACCGAGGCCCTCGCGTCGAAGACGAGGCAGGACACCGGGCCGCCTTCGTCGGCTACAGGGACAAGCGCCTCGACACCGTGCTGGGGCCAGTCGCCCTGCGGCGGGCGTACTACCACTGCTCGGAGTGCGGCGGGGGCACGGTGCCAAGAGACGCCGAGCTCGGCGTGACCGGCGTCTCGATCTCTCCTGGGCTGCGGGCCATGGTGGCCAGGGTGGCCGCCGCCGGGCCCTTTGCCAAGGCCAAGGAGCTGTTCGAGAGGACGGTCGCCAACATGGTTGACGGAGACGACGGCGTCGAGTGCTGGGTGCGCCTCCACGTCGGCGAACTGCCAATCCTGTGGAACTCTGGCGGCCAGCGGTACAACCCGGATTTCATCGTCATCGAGAACGACGGCACTCACTGGGTGGTCGAGGTGAAGATGGACAAGGAGATGACGTC
>JBOGGR010000268.1:0-16435 GCA_050744025.1 Acidimicrobiales bacterium | reverse complement strand
CGCCCGCCCCTCGCCGACGGCGGAGAGCGAGGAGAAGAGCCATGAGCGAGCAGCCGCCCGCCACTGCGGGGCGGGCGAACCGCCGGAAGATCCGGGAGGGGATCGTCGCCTCGGACAAGATGGACAGGACCGTGGTCGTCGCCGTGGTCGAGCGGGTCCGCCACCCCAGGTACGCGAAGACCGTGCAGCGCACCAAGCGCCTGTACGCCCACGACGAGGGCAACGACGTCAAGGTGGGCGACCGCGTCCGGGTGGCCGAGACCAGGCCGCTGTCCC
This sequence comes from Acidimicrobiales bacterium, assembly GCA_050744025.1. Classification (GTDB taxonomy): domain Bacteria; phylum Actinomycetota; class Acidimicrobiia; order Acidimicrobiales; family JAJPHD01; genus JBOGGR01. Next base: position 16,159 of record JBOGGR010000268.1, on the reverse strand, counting down.
GCCTGAAGCGCTGGCGGGTGGTCGAGGTCCTGGAGCGGGCCCGATGATCCAGCAGGAGTCACGGCTCCGGGTCGCCGACAACTCGGGCGCCAAGGAGGTGCTCTGCATCAAGGTGCTGGGCGGGTCGAGGCGCCGCTACGCCAGCATCGGGGACACCTTCGTCGCCACCGTCAAGGACGCCATCCCCGGCGCCGCGGTCAAGCGCGGCGACGTCGTCAAGTGCGTGGTGGTGCGGACCAAGAAGGAGAAGCGCCGCCCCGACGGCAGCTACATCCGCTTCGACGAGAACGCGGCCGTGCTGATCAACGACCAGCTCCAGCCGCGGGGCACCCGGATATTCGGCCCGGTGGGCCGGGAGCTGCGCGACAAGCGGTTCATGCGCATCGTCTCGCTGGCGCCGGAGGTGCTCTAGATGGCCGGGCGGAGGCCGGCGGCCCCTGGGCGCATGCGGCTCAGGAAGGGCGACAAGGTGCGGGTCCTGTCCGGCAAGGACAGGGGCCGGGAGGGCGTGGTGATGCGGGCGATCCCGGCCCGGGGCCAGGTGATCGTCGAGCACGTCAACGTGGCCAAGCGCCACACCAGGGCGACCCGGGGCACCATGCAGGGCGGCATCATCGACAAGGACATGCCGATCCCGGCGGCCAAGGTGGCCATCGTCTGCCCACAGGACGGTCCGACCCGCATCGGGATCCGCCTCGACGACCAGGGCCGCAAGGTCCGCATCTGCCGCAAGTGCGGAGGCGACCTGTGACGGCGCCGGCGTCGGCCAGGGCGAGGCCCCGCCTGAAGCAGCGCTACGACGACGAGATCCGAGGCCAGCTGAAGGAGAGCCTCGGGCTCTCCAACGTCATGCAGGTCCCCCGGCTGGAGAAGATCGTCGTCAACATGGGGGTGGGCCGGGCCACCCAGCAGCAGTCGCTGCTCGAGGGGGCGGTGCGCGACCTCCAGGCCATCACTGGGCAGAAGCCGCTCGTGACGAGGGCCCGGCGGTCCATCGCCGGCTTCAAGCTCCGGGAGGGCAACGCCATCGGGGCCAAGGTGACGCTGCGGGGCGACCGGATGTGGGAGTTCTTCGACCGGCTGGTGAGCCTGGCCATCCCCCGCATCCGGGACTTCCGGGGGTTGTCGCCGGCCTCCTTCGACGGGGCAGGCAACTACACCTTCGGCGTGACCGAGCAGCTCATCTTCCCCGAGGTCGACTACGACAAGGTCGACGCCACTCGCGGGATGGACATCACGGTCGTCACGACCGCCACCAACGACGCCGGGGGTCGGGCCGTGCTGGCCGCCTTCGGCTTCCCGTTCAGACGTGAGGGGCAGCAGTAGTGGCCAAGAAGGCACTCATCGAGAAGCAGCAGCGCAAGCCGAAGTTCAAGGTGCGGGCGTACACACGGTGCCGCCGGTGCGGCCGCCCCCACGCGGTGTACCGCAAGTTCGGGCTGTGCCGCATCTGCCTGCGGGAGATGGTGCACAACGGCGAGATCCCCGGCGTGACCAAGGCCAGCTGGTGAAGGGAGGGTACCGATGACCATGACCGACCCCATCGCCGACATGCTGACCCGTATCCGCAACGCCAACGTGGCCATGCGGGACACGGTGCAGATGCCGGGCTCCAAGCTGAAGGAGAACCTGGCGGCCATCCTGGAGCGCGAGGGCTACATAGCCGGCTACCGCTCCAGCGCCGACCCGGCCCGCCCCGGGCAGGTGCTGGAGATCGACCTCAAGTACACCCCGGAGCGTGCCCGGACCATCTCCGGCCTGCGCCGGGTGTCCAAGCCCGGCCTGCGGGTCTACACGCGGGCCGACCGCCTCCCCCGGGTGCTCGGCGGGCTCGGGGTGGCCGTGCTGTCCACCAGCCAGGGCCTCATGACCGACCGGGAGGCCCGCCAGCGCCGCATGGGCGGCGAGATCCTCTGCTACGTCTGGTGAGAAGAGGGAAGGGACTCTAGATGTCGAGGATAGGACGAGCGCCCATCACGGTGCCCGACGGGGTCCAGGTGAGCATCGACGACCGCCGGGTGACCGTCGCCGGCCCGGGCGGGGCCCTGTCGCGCCAGCTGCCCGGGGAGATCACGGTCCGCCTGGACGGGGAAGGCGGCCAGCTGCTGGTCGAGCGGCCCGACGACCAGCGCCACAACCGGGCCCTGCACGGCCTGACGCGCTCCCTGGTGGCGAACATGGTAACCGGCGTCACCACCGGGTTCTCGAAGGAGCTCGAGATCGTCGGCGTCGGCTACCGGGCAACGGCCAGGGGGCCGGGCGAGCTGGAGATGGCCCTCGGGTTCAGCCACACCGTGGCTGTGCGGGCCCCCGACGGCATCGCCTTCGAGGTCCCGGTGCCCACCCGCGTCCGGGTCACGGGGATCGACAAGGAGCTGGTGGGCCAAGTGGCCGCCAACATCCGCAAGCTTCGCAAGCCCGAGCCCTACAAGGGCAAGGGGGTCCGCTACGCCGGCGAGCGGGTGCTCCGCAAGGCCGGGAAGGCGGCGAAGTGACGGCGCCTGGAGGGGCTTGGGCCCCGCCGCCGGCTCGGAGGCGGGGCCGGGGTCCGGCCGCGGAAGGAGCCCAGTAGCCATGGCCACGCGTCACACGCTCGTGCTGCGCAAGCGGCGCCACGCCCGGGTCCGCAAGAAGGTGGTGGGCACCGCCGACCGGCCGCGCCTGGCCGTGTTCCGGTCCAACCGCCACATCGTGGCCCAGGTCATAGACGACTCCGCCGGCCGCACCCTGGCCGCCGCGTCGACCAACGAGGCAGACTTGCGGGGCCAGCCCACCGGCAACGTCGCCGCCGCGGCGGCGGTCGGCCGGCTGGTGGCCTCCCGGGCGAGGGAGGCCGGGGTGGCCCGGGTGGTGTTCGACCGAGGAGGCTTCCGCTACCAGGGCCGCGTCGCCGCCCTGGCTGCGGCGGCCCGAGAGTCCGGATTGGAGCTGTGAGGATGCCCGAGACCCAGTACGAGGAGCGGACCATCAAGGTGAACCGGGTCGCCAAGGTGGTGAAGGGCGGCCGGCGCTTCTCCTTCACCGCGCTCATGGTGATCGGCGACGGCAACGGCCGGGTCGGCCTCGGCTACGGGAAGGCCAAGGAGGCCGGCCTGGCCGTGCAGAAGGGGATCGACGAGGCGAGGAAGAACCTCTTCGAGGTGGCCCTGGCGGGGACCACGATCACCCACCCCGTGATCGGGGAGAGCGGGGCCGGCCGCGTGCTGCTGAAGCCGGCGGCGCCGGGCACCGGCGTCATCGCGGGAGGGGCGGCCCGGGCCATCCTGGAGATGGCCGGCATCCACGACGTGGTCGGCAAGTCCCTCGGCTCGACGAACGGGATCAACGTGGCCCATGCCACGATCGCGGGGCTGAAGTCGCTGAAGCGCCCGGACGAGGTGGCCCGGGCCCGGGGCAAGTCCCCCGAGGAGGTGACCCCGGGCGGCGTCCTGCGGGCCTACCGGGAGCGCCAGCGGGGGCCCCACGAGCCGACAGAGGTGGCCTGATGGGAAGCGGGGACATCGTGGTCCGCCAGGTACGCTCGGCGATCGGGTCCAAGCCGAGGCACCGGGGCACGCTCCGGGCCCTTGGCCTCGGCCGGATCGGCCGGTCCAACCGTCTGCCCGACCGCCCGGAGATCCGGGGCATGATCGCCCGGGTGCCCCACCTCGTCACCGTCGAGCCGGCCCCTGCCGAGCCGGCCCCTGCCGAGCAGGGCCCCGAGCCGGCCCCTGCCGAGCAGGGCCCCGAGCCGGCCCCTGCCGGGAGCGCCAGGAAGGAGCGCACGCCATGAAGGTCCACGACCTGAAGCCCCCCCCCGGCTCCCACCGGGCCCGGCGCCGCGTGGGCCGGGGCATCGCCGGCAAGGGGGGCAAGACCGCGGGCCGGGGAACCAAGGGCCAGGGCGCCAGGGACACCATCAAGCCCGGCTTCGAGGGCGGCCAGCTCCCGCTGACCCAGCGGGTCCCCAAGCTGAAGGGCTTCACCAACCCCTTCAGGGTCGAGTACCACGTGGTCAACCTCGAGACCCTCGACCAGATGGAGGGTGACGTCGTCTCCCCCGACACCCTGCGGGAGCGGGGGCTGGTCCACAAGTCGGGCCTTGTCAAGGTGCTGGGCCAGGGCGAGGTGCGCCGGGCGCTCTCGGTCTCCGCGCACGCCTTCTCGGCGTCGGCCGAGCGCTCGATCACCGCGGCAGGAGGTACGGTTACAGTGATCCCCCCACCGTTCGGCCACGGGCGGCCCGCGGCCAGAGGCAACGCTCTGACCAACCGCTGACGGCCCGAGCCCACCCCGCCCCCCGGCGCCAGGAGCAGCCGTGCGTTCGAGCGTATTGAACATGTTCCGGGTGAGGGACCTGCGCAACAAGGTCCTCTTCACCCTGATCGTCATCGCGATCTACGAGATCGGCGCCAACGTGCCGGTCCCCGGCGTCAGCCTCACGGCCGTCCACCAGCTGGAGCAGCAGGCCAAGGCCGGGGGGATCCTCGGCTTCCTCAACCTGTTCACCGGCGGGGCCCTCACCCGCTTCGCCGTGTTCGGGCTCGGGATCATGCCCTACATCACGAGCTCCATCATCATCCAGCTCCTGATCACGGTCATCCCCAAGCTGGAGGAGTGGCGGGACCAGGGCGCCGTCGGCCAGCGCAAGCTGACCCAGACCACCCGGTACCTGACCGTCGCCCTCGCCGTCATGCAGTCGACGGGGCTGGCGTTCGCCTTCCACAACGGCAGCCTGTTCGGGGGAGGGGCCTCCAGCAAGATCGACCTAATCCCCCACTTCACGCCCCTGCGGGTCCTCTTCATCGTCCTCACCCTCACTGCCGGGACGGCCTTCGTCATGTGGCTCGGCGAGCTGATCACCCAGCGGGGCATCGGCCAGGGGATGTCCATCATCATCTTCGTCGAGGTGGTGGCCGCCATCCCGGCCGGCGGCGGGGCGGTCCTGGCCCAGGGCGGGAAGTTCAAGTTCGGCGTGGTCGTGGCCATCGCCCTCTTCCTGCTGGTGTGCATCACGTTCATGGAGCTGGGCCAGCGGCGCATCCCGATCACCTTCGCGAAAAGGGTGATGGGCCGGCGCCAGTACGGGGGCCAGAGCAGCTACATCCCGCTCAAGGTCAACCAGGCCGGGGTGATCCCCATCATCTTCGCCAGCTCCGTCCTCTACTTCCCGATCCTCCTCTCCAACGTGATCCCGTCCGCGGCCATGCGGACCTTCATCAACAACCAGCTCCAGCCGACCAGCCTCTGGTACATCGGCCTGTACGGCGTCTTCACGGTCCTGTTCACCTACTTCTACGTGAGCATCCAGTTCGACCCGGCGGAGCAGGCGGACATCATCCGCAAGCAGGGCGGCTACATCCCGGGCATCCGGCCCGGCCTGCCGACCCAGCGCCACCTGTCCCAGATCCTGTACCGCATCACCCTTCCCGGCTCGCTGTTCCTTGCCGCCGTTGCCATCATCCCGTCGCTGGCCCTGGCCCTCTGGCACATCCAGGCCCTTCCCTTTGCCGGGGTGACGCTGCTCATCGCTGTCGGGGTCTCGCTCGAGACCATGAAGCAGATCGACAGCCAGCTCATGATGCGCAACTACGAGGGCTTCCTCAGATAATTGGTACCGGGCGCCAGGCTCATCATCCTCGGCAAGCAGGGGGCGGGGAAGGGGACGCAGTGCGTCCGGCTGTCCCACCACTTCGTGCTGCCCCACATCTCGACCGGGGAGATCTTCCGGGCGGCCAAGCGCTCGGACAGCGCGGTGGGCCGCAAGGCGGCCGAGTACATGGAGTCCGGTGAGCTCGTCCCGGACGACATCGTCCTCGGCGTGGTGGCCGAGCGTCTCGGGGAGGACGACGCGAGGGTACGGGGCTTCGTCCTGGACGGCTTCCCCCGCAACGTCGAGCAGGCGAAGGGCCTGGAGGCCATGCTCTCCCCCGACTCCCTCGACCTGGCCGTGGACCTGGACGTGCCGACGTCCGTGGTCCTTCGCAGGCTGGCCGGGAGGAGGGCCTGCGCCGACTGCGGGACCAACTACAGCGTGGAGCGGCCGCCCACGGTCAACTGGACGTGCGACATCTGCGGCGGCGAGGTGGCCCAGCGGGCCGACGACACCGAGGAGGCCATCCACCGCCGGCTCGACCTGTACGAGCGCCAGACCGAGCCCCTCATCCAGTGGTACCTGGACCAGGGCAAGCTGGTGGTCGTGAACGGCATGGGGCACCCCGACGACGTCATGGCCAGGCTCGTCCGGGCCATCGACCGCCGCCGGGGCCACGCCACCCCCCGGTGAGGAAGGGCCCGGCCGAGCTGGCCCGGATGCGGCGGGCCGGCCGCGTCGTCGCCGAGATGCACGAGGCGGTCCGGGCCGCCGCCCGGCCCGGGGTGACGACGGCCCACCTGGACGCCGTCGCGAGGGAGGTGCTGGCGGCCCGGGCGGCCCGGTCCAGCTTCCTCGGCTACCACGGCTTCCCCGCCGTGATCTGCACCTCGCCCAACGACATGGTGGTCCACGGCATCCCCGGGCCGTACCGCCTCGCCGAGGGGGACATCCTGTCGGTCGACTGCGGAGCCATCGTCGGCGGCTACCACGGGGACGCCGCCTTCACGATGGCGATCGGCCCGGTCCCCGACGCGACCTGCCACCTGCTGGAAGCCACCGAGGCGGCGCTGTGGGCGGGCATCGCCCAGCTCCGCGACGGCAATCGCCTCCACGAGGTGGGCCGGGCGGTCGAGGAGGTGGCGGGAGGGGCGGGCCTGTCCGTGGTGCGCGAGTACGTGGGCCACGCCATAGGCACGGCCATGCACGAGCAGCCCGACGTGCCCAACTTCTGGCCCGGCCGCCCGGGGCCCCGGGTGAGGGTGGGCCACGTCTTCGCCGTCGAGCCGATGCTCACCCTGGGAGGGCCCGAGACAGAGGTCCTCCCCGACGGCTGGAGCGTGGTGACCGCCGACGGCAGCCTGTCGGCCCACTTCGAGCACACCGTCGCCGTCACCGGGGACGGCCCCGAGGTGCTGACCTCGGCTGGTACCGGCTAGACTGGCTGCCTGCCTGGAGACGGCCCGGCGGTGGCGCACGCCCCGATCGTGGGCGGGCTCCCGGCCGAGGACCACTGCAGTTTCTCTCGAGGAATGTCGACCTCGCCGACAGGTGCGGCGCGACAGCCACCAAACAGGAGGACCACCTGCCCAAACCCAAAGAGGATGCGATAGTGCTGGAGGGGACCGTCGTGGAGCCCCTGCCCAACGCCATGTTCCGGGTGCAGCTGGAGAACGGCCACAAGGTCCTCGCCCACAGCTCCGGCAAGATGCGCATGCACCGCATCCGCATCCTCCCCGGGGACCGTGTCCAGGTGGAGATCACCCCCTACGACCTCACCCGCGGTCGCATCACCTACAGGTACAAGTGAGCCCTGGAGGCCAATGAAGTGAAGGTACGTCCCAGCGTCAAGCCCATGTGCGAGAAGTGCAAGGTGATCCGCCGCCACGGGCGGGTCATGGTCATCTGCACCAACCCGCGCCACAAGCAGCGCCAGGGCTGAGGCGAGGAACGGGCTCATGGCACGCATCGCCGGCGTCGACATCCCCCGGGAGAAGCGCCTCGAGGTCTCCCTCACGTACGTGTACGGCATCGGGCTGTCCACCTCGCACAAGGTGTGCCGGGAGACGGGGATCGACGCCGACACCCGGGTGCGGGACCTCACGGACGAGGAGGTGGTCCGCCTCCGGTCCTTCATCGACACCAACGTCAAGACGGAGGGCGACCTGCGCCGGGACGTGGCCCAGGACATCAAGCGCAAGATGGAGATCGGCTCCTACCAGGGCGTCCGCCACCGGCGGGGGCTGCCGGTGCGGGGCCAGCGCACGCACACCAACGCCCGTACCCGCAAGGGCCCCAAGAAGCCGGTGGCCGGCAAGAAGAAGGTTCGCAAGCACTGATGACCGAGAACTGATGACCGAGAACTGATGGCCAAGCCCAAGCCGGGAGGCCGGCGCCCCCGCCGCCGTGAGCGCAAGAACGTGGCGTACGGCGTCGCCCACATAAAGAGCTCGTTCAACAACACGATCGTCACGATCAGCGACCCTCAGGGCAACGTGCTCGCCTGGGCCTCGGCCGGCAACGTCGGCTTCAAGGGGTCCCGCAAGTCGACGCCTTTCGCCGCCCAGCTGGCGGCCGAGGCATGCGCCCGGCGGGCCATGGAGCACGGCGTGCGCAAGGTCGACGTCCTCCTGCGGGGGCCGGGCTCGGGACGGGACACCGCCCACCGGGCCCTCGCCAACACCGGCATCGAGGTGGCCAGCATCAAGGACGTCACGCCCATCCCCCACAACGGCTGCCGCCCCAAGAAGCGGCGCCGGGTGTAGGGCCGGGCGACCCGGAACGACGAGGAAGGCAGGAGGCGTGGCTCGATACACCGGCCCGGTCTGCCGGCTCTGCCGGCGGGACAAGATCAAGCTGTACCTGAAGGGCCCCAAGTGCGACTCGATGAAGTGCCCCATCGAGCGGCGCCCGTACCCGCCCGGCGAGCACGGCCGTGACCGCCTGCGCCAGGGGTCGGAGTACCAGGCCCAGCTGCGCGAGAAGCAGAAGGCCCGCCGCATCTACGGCGTCCTGGAGCGCCAGTTCGTGGGCCTGTACGAGGAGGCCACCCGCCAGCCCGGCGTGTCCGGCGAGAACCTGCTGCGGATGCTGGAGCTGCGCCTCGACAACATCGCTTTCCGGGCCGGCTGGGGGGCGAGCAGGTCCCAGGCCCGCCAGCTCGTCCGCCACGGTCACGTGCTCGTCAACGCCAAGCGGGTCACCATCCCCTCCTACCGGGCCCGCCAGGGCGACGTGGTGTCGCTCTCGGAGTCGGCCCGCCAGATGATCGTGATCCGCCACAACGTCGACACCCTGGACCGGGCCGTCCCCCCGTGGCTGGAGGCCGAGGGAGAGGGCCAGAGCGTGCGGGTCCTCAACCCGCCCCTGCGGGACCACATCGACGTGCCCGTCCGGGAGCAGCTCATCATCGAGCACTACTCGAAGTAGCCCGCAGCAAGAGAACCCGCGGCAAGAGAACCCGCAGCAAGAGAACCCGCAGCAAGAGAAAGGCAGCAAGCCCGTGCTCATCATCCAGCGTCCCACAGTCGAGGCCATCGGGGAGGAGGAGGGCAACCGCCAGCGGTTCGGCGTCGGCCCGTTGGAGCCCGGGTTCGGGCACACCCTCGGGAACTCCCTCCGGCGGACGTTGCTGTCGTCGATCCCCGGCGCTGCCGTCACCCAGGTCCGTTTCGACGACGCCCTGCACGAGTTCACCACGCTGCCCGGGGTGAAGGAGGACGTCACCGACATCATCTTGAACCTGAAGGACATCGTCCTGCGGGTGGAGGTGGACGACGCCGTCACCCTTCGCCTGGACGTCCGCGGGCCGGCCGACGTCACCGCCGGCGACCTGGTGCCCACGGCCGACGTCGAGATCCTCAACCCCGGCCTGCCCCTCGCCACGCTCAACGCCAAGGGCCGCCTCGCGATGGACGTGACCGTCGAGCGGGGCCGGGGCTACGCCTCGGCCGAGCGCAACAAGCAGTCCACCACGATCGGGGTCATCCCCGTCGACTCGATCTTCTCGCCCGTGCGCCGGGTCGCCTTCACGGTCGAGCCGACCCGCGTCGAGATGTCGACAAACTACGACCTCCTCGTGCTCGACGTCGAGACCGACGGCTCCATCTCGCCCAGGGAGGCCCTGGCCTCCGCCGGGGAGACCCTCCGGTCCCTCGTCGGCCTGGTGGCCGGGATGAGCGACCGGCCCCAGGGCCTGGAGCTGGGCGACGTCAGCTCGGCCACGAGCGGCTCCCCAGACCTCGACCTCCCGATCGAGGACCTCGACCTGTCGGAGCGCCCCCGCAACTGCCTGAAGCGGGCCCAGATCAACACCATCGGCGAGCTGGTGGAGCGCAACGACGACGACCTGCTCGGCATCACGAACTTCGGGCAGAAGTCCCTGGACGAGGTCCTGCAGCGCCTGGACGAGCGGGGCCTGGCCCTGCGCCCGAAGGAGGGCTGAGCGGTGGGCGTGCCGGCACGGCCGAAGAAGGGCCCCCGGTTCGGGGGCGACGCCGCCCACCACAAGGCCATGCTGGCGAACCTGGTGGCGTCCCTCGTGGCCGCCGAGGCCCTCGTCACCACAGAGGCCAAGGCCAAGGCCCTGCGCCCGGTGGCCGAGAAGATCATCACCAAGGCCAAGAAGGGCGGCGTCCACAACCACCGCCAGGTCGTGGCCTTCCTGCGGGACAAGGACATGGCGCACCGGCTGTTCGCCGAGATCGGGCCCCGTTACGTCGATCGGCCGGGCGGCTACACCCGCATCCTCAAGCTGGGGCCCCGCCACGGCGACGGCGCCCCCATGGCCCGGATCGAGCTCGTCGAGTAGCCGGGCCGTTGGGAGAAATGGCAGCCGGCGCGCCCCCCGCCGGTGGGCCGCTCCCGACCGGTGAGCCCGAGCCCGGGCCCGGGCCCGGCGTGGCCACCGTACGGGTACGCCTGACCGTCGCCTACGACGGGTCGGGCTTCCGCGGCTTCGCCGCCCAGCCCGGCCAGCGCACGGTGGCCGGCGACCTCGCCGGGGCCATCGCGCGGGTGGTGGGCCACCCGGTCGCCCTCACCTGCGCCGGGCGCACCGACGCGGGGGTCCACGCCTGGGGCCAGGTCGTGCACGCCGACCTGGCTGCCCGCGCGGGCGGGCGGCCGGTGCGGCCGGGGGAGGTGGCCGGCGAGCTGGTGCGGCCGGGCCGGCCGCTCGACCCGGCCCGGCTGGCCCGGTCCTGCAACGCCATGCTCGGCCCGGCGGTGGTGGTGCGGGAGGCCAGGGTGGTGCCGGCCACCTTCGACGCCCGGCGCTCGGCCCTCACCCGGTCGTACCGCTACACGATCCAGAACGGGCCGGTCCCCGACCCGCTCGTGGCCGGCCGGGTGTGGCACGTGGCCTGCCCCCTCGACCGCCGGGCCATGGAGGCGGCGACCGACCCGCTCCTCGGCGAGCACGACTTCTCGGCGTTCTGCCGGCGGCCGCCCGACGGCGGGTCCCTGGTGCGCCGGGTCGTGGACGCCCGGTGGGTGGTGCAGCCGGGCGCCGGCGGGGACATGCTCCGCTTCGACATCGAGGCGTCGTCGTTCTGCCACCAGATGGTGCGCTCGCTCGTGGGCACGCTGGTCGAGGTGGGCCGGGGGAGGCGCCGGGCCGGCGACCTGTCGTGGATCCTGTCGGCCAGGGACCGCTCCCTCGCCGCCTCCCCGGCCCCGCCCGGGGGCCTGTGCCTGTGGGAGGTCCGCTACCCGGAGGAGCCCCTCGAGCCCAGTCGACGTGGGACACTGGAGGACGACACGGACGGTCGTGCTGGGGTCGCCCCGCGCTGAGCCGGAGGCGATCATCCGGCGCCGCCGGGCCTGGAGAAGTGACACCTCGCTCAGGGTCGTCCCGAGGTCGTCGAGCGGCGTGCCCAGAGATGACGTCGCCACGAGGTACGGGCCGATCAGGCGCTCGCAAGAAGCGTCCCGTCCATCAGCCGGGCGATCACTTCCTCGGCGACCGGCGTGAAGTCCCAGACATCCACGCCGACGTTGACCATGCGTCCTTGCTGGCGCCATTTCTCGTGGACGTGCCCGTGGAGCAGCCACCTTCCCTCATCGACCGGCCTGAACTTGCGGTAGCGCTCGGTCTCGCCGCTGTCGCCTTGGTAGGGGAGGTGGCAGACGAGGACCTCCCGGTTGGCGACGGTCATCGCAAGCGGTCCCTGGCGAATCTCGTCGAAGCCGGCGTCGAGGTACTCCTGCTCCAGGCGGAGGGCCGGTTGCCCGTGTCCGTACCAGCAGCGGTCGTGGTTCCCCGGGTACAGGATCTTGTGCCCGGCGAGATGGCCGATGAGCAGCATCGACTCCTCCCGCCGACCCATTGCGACGTCGCCGAGGACGTGGACGGTGTCGTGCGGGCCGACGAAGGCGTTCCAGTTGGCGACGAGCACGGCGTTCATCTCGCCGATGCTGTGGAACGGCCGGTCACAGTACTCGATGATGTTCTGGTGACCGAAGTGCTGGTCCGCGGTGAAGTAGGTGGTCATGGGTCCGTGGTGGTCCTGGGCGAAATCTCGACTGGATGGAGTAGACGAAGCAGTCTACCCGACAGTAGACTGCTCCGATGAGCACCACGATCCGAGTCAGTGAGGAGACGCGGAGCCGGTTCGCGGAGCTGGCCAAGACGACGGGCAGGCCGATGACGGAGCTGCTCGACGAGGCGGCGGATGCCCTCGAGCGCCGGGTCTTCTTCGATCGTTTCGCAGCTCGCTACGCCGAGCTCCGTCACGATGCCAGTGCGTGGAAGGAGATCGAGGCTGAGCGGGCGGAGGAGAGCACCTCGCTGTCCGACCATTCGGCGTGACGGCCCGTCGGGGCGACATCTGGCTCGTGGACTTCGGGGAGCCCGTCGGTCGCGAGCAGGCGGGGCGTCGGCCTGCGGTCGTGGTGTCCGCCGACCCGCTGAACGACAGCCGGGCTGGCGTGGTGATCGTCGTGCCGTGCACGACGAGACGGCGCGAGCTCCCCTCTGACGTCGAGCTCGATCCGAAGGAGTGCGGGCTCGACGAGGTCAGCTACGCGAAGTGCGAGGACGTGAAGTCGGTGTCAGAGCACCGGCTCGCCACTCGCCTTGGTGCTGTGAGCGACGAAGCGCTCTTCGTCATCGCCCGGGCACTCAGATTCCTGCTGGACTTTTGATCGCGTCGCCCTCCAGACCAGTGCTCACCAGGGACCCGGAGTTTCGGATGGCCCGAGGAGCTCGGGGTGACGGTCCGCTGGCTCCGGCGGCCGCCATAGCGCCCTTCGCCGGGTTGCTCACCGTGCCAAGGCCAGCTCCGTGTGCAGCACCAGGGTGGGCGTCGAGTACGAACGGCCCTCCGACACATGGCACGTAGCGTTGGACGGGGGGAGCGGCCGCCAGTCCGGCCCCGGGTGGGGCCGGCCGCAGGAAGGCCCGAGCCCCGGGATGGCCAGGGTCAGGTGGTGACCAACGCCACAGGGCAGCGGACGCCCGGTGCGGTCGCCAGCCGGCCATCCGCCGTGACCAAAGGGCAGCCAAGGATCTCGGCCAGCGCCACATAGGTTGCGTCGTAGGAGGAGAGGTTGTGGCGCAGGGCCCAGACCCGAGGAAGCAGGCCGGGCATGCGATGGCGGCGGATGCCCAGACGGCGCCAGGTGCGGAGCGCCAGCACAGCCGCGTCGGGAGCGAGCTCGCCCCGCTGCTCGGCCCGGCGGAGGGCCTGGGTCACCTCGGCGTCGATGAGGCACGGTGCCTGGAGACGGACCTGACGCAGCCGGCGCCGGGCCTCGCCGTCGGCGCGAAGAGCCAGCACCGCCGCCGAGGCGTCGACTACATCCACCGCTGCGCCCGGGCTGCCTCCACGTCGGCGACCACGGTCCGGGCGTCGGCGCCGAGGTCGGGCAGGGCGTCGAGCACGTCGGAGTTGTCGGCTTGGCAGGCCACTTCCTCCAGCTCCCGGACGGCGAAGGCGCAGAGCGACATCCTCGCCCGTCCGGCCATGGCCTCGAGTCGCTCCGCCACCTCGTCAGGGACGTTGCGCAGGTAGAGGGTCCTCATGTCGCACAATGCTAGCACTGCTCGGGTTCATCCGGTGAGCTCTGACAGCGACCCGGCGGGTGCCGCTACGAGACGAGATCGCCCACGTCCACGGACACGTCTGCCAACATCCCGACTGCAGCCCGCTGGCCGGGGCGCAGCACCGTGACCTCCCGGTAGCCGCCTCCCTCCGGCCCCCGGTGATCCTCGAGCACGCCGGCCGACACGTCGACCAGCCACAGCTGGGGGATGCCGGCGCCGGCATAGAGGGGTACCTTGCGCCGGCGGTCGCTCCGGGCGGAGGAGTCGGCCACCTCGATGACGAGGAGCACGTCGGCCGCTCCCGGGAGGTCGGGGTAGAAGTCCCCTCGCCAACGCAGGAGGGCCAGGTCGGGCTCCGGTTCCGAGCGGGGCGGGATCCGGACCGGCGCCTGGACCTGGACGATGGCCCGGTCCCCCACCAGGCGCTGGAGCATCAGGTCGAGCCGACGCACGACGTATGCGTGAGGGGCCCCCATGGATGCCACGTCGACCACCTCCCCGTCGATGAGCTCCACCTCGTCCTCCTTCGTGAGGACGCCGGCAGCCACCATGCGGTCGTAGTCCTCCACCGTCCAGCGGTGGAGGGGAAGGGGAGCGGCCGTTACCACGCCGTCAGGGTAGCGGGCGGGGACGCGGCCGTCCCGCACGGGCCGAGCCGGGGAACGCCAGGCGCCCCGGGGCGCGGCGGAGCTGGACGGTGGCGATCTCCCACGGTCCGAGGCGGAGGCGCAGGACACCTCCGTCCAGGGCCAGGGGCTCGCCCGGGCGTCCGAGGAGGTCGGTGGCCCTCGCCTCGCGGATGCCACCCGCGATCTCGGCCACCGACGCCGCCGGGTGCTCGGCCACTACGCGCAGCTCCAGCCAGTCGCCGCGCCGGCGCAGCGAGGAGAGCGCCACTCCCGCGCCGGTGATCGAGAGGCCCTCGCCGGCGGCGGCGCCGGGGGCCTCTGGCGCGCCGGGGACGTCCGGCGCGCCCCCGCCGTCCGGGGGCCGGCGCCCCACAGCGGCGACCAGGCCGTGCTGGTAGAGCTCGGCCTGGTGCACCACGCCGGCCTCGACCCACGATCCGGGGTGGGGGTGGACGGCGAAGGTGAGCGCCGCCGGGCCCAGGCACTGCGCCCCGGGCGCCGGGGCCTCCGGGCCGGCCGGCACCCTCCGGTAGCGGTTCGTGTCCCGGCTGATCTGGCCGGTCGCCCGAAGCACCGTCAGGGCGAGCTCGGTGCCGTCCAGCAGCTCGTGCTCGGTCACGTGGTCCAGGAGCACGGCCAGGCCGCCGGCGTCCACGAAGCCCCGGGCCGGGTGGGTGGCGAGCCCCACCTCGCCGTGGCCCTCCTCCACCGGTCCACCGCGCTCGACGACCGCGAACTGGCCCTCGGCCGAGGACGAGGCCGCCCGCCGGCACAGCGGGAGGTGGATCCGGAGCCGGTGGTCGCGACAGGGGTTGTCGAAGGAGAGGGCGATCCGGGCGAACGGCTCGCCGGCCCGGACGCTCACGGCCATGGCCACCGTCACCGGCACCCGCTGGCCGCTCCGCTCCCGGCCGCCCGGGTCGAGCGCTGCGGGCCAGCGGTACGTCCTGGTGACGGCCAGCTCCCCGCACAGCGGGCCGGCGTCTCCCAGCTCCACCGACACGGACTCGGGCTCGGCCACCGTCTCGTCGTCGTACGGAGGGGCGTAGTTGTAGGTGTCGCCGGCGTCGCCCCCGTCCACGAGCCGCCCCACCCCCTCCGCGACCTCCCCTTTGGACTCGACGCGGAGCGAGCCGTCCGCAGCCACCGTGACGTCGACCAGGCCGTTGGCGACATGGCCGGGCCCGGCCCGGACGGGTTCCAGCCCCTCCGCCCACGCCGGGGCCCCGTGCGAGCCGGCGTCGGCGCCCGGCCCGGGCCGGGACCCGGCCCACCCTGTGTCGGCGCCCGGCCCGGGTTGGAACCCGGCCCACCCGAGGGCCGGGACCTCCACCAGCGCGCTCAGGCGCCGCAGGGGGGCGTCGCGCAGCACCTCGGCGTTCACCGGGCCGGCTGCACGGGAGCGCTCCTGGATCGGCCACTGCCTCCCGTCCGGCCCGGTGAGGGTCACCGACTCCCACCCGTCCGGCACGGCCAGGTCCAGCTCGACCAGGCCCTGACGCCGGAACGGGGACGGGTTGAGGACGCATACCGAGCCCGGGGCCAGCCGGCCGGCGAGGCGGGCCAGCACCCGGTCGCGCAGCCCCTCCGCCACCTGGGTGGCCTGGCGGAGCCGGGAGGCCACGTCCAAGGCGGTGGCGTCGACCCCGCAGCCGGTGACCGAGTCGTGGCCGGACGAGTCGACGACCAGGCCCCAGGCGAGGTCGAGGAAGGCGGCGGGCCACTCCTCGCCGTGCAGGGCTGCGAGCGGCTCGGCGTAGCGCTCCAGCAGCCGCTCGGCCCGGGCACAGGCCGCCTTGAGGCCGATCCGGGTGGACGTCACCCCGACGAGGAGGTTGGCCCTGGCTGCCGAGCGCAGCTCCCCCTCCCAGCGGGGGAGGCCCGTGTCCCCGGCCGCCGGCGCCCCCACCT
>JBOGGR010000267.1:0-13601 GCA_050744025.1 Acidimicrobiales bacterium | reverse complement strand
GCCCGGTCCCCCCGGGCCGGTCCCCCGGCGCCGGCCCGCCCGGGCCCGCCCGGCCCGACCGTCCTCCGGGTCCGGCGCCTCAACCTGGCCGACGGAGAGCCCTTTGCCCGGGTGACGGTGTGGGCCCGGGGGGACGTCGCCGCCGGCCTGTCCCCCGAGGGCGTCGAGCGCTCGACGTTCTACGAGCTCCTCGGCGGCCGGCTGGCGAGCGCTACCCAGACCATCGCGGCGGCCGCTGCCGGAGAGACCGACGCCGGGCTGCTCGGGGTGCCGGCGGGCTCCCCGGTCCTTTTGTGCGAGCGGGTCACGTTCGACCGGGACAGGGTGCCGGTGCTGGTGGCCGAGCACGTCTTCCCGGGCCTGCGCACCGAGTTCGTGGTGGAGCTGACCAACACCGAGCCGTCCATGGCCCCTTCGGGCCTCCGCCTGGTGGAGTAGGAACTCGGAAGTCATCGGGGTGACCGAGGTTGAACGGGTCGCTGCCCATCAAGGCCGGCTGCCTCGGCGTAGGGGCCGAGGACCCTGGCGACCCACTGCTGGGTCTCGCCTCACACGCTGGCGGCGACCTGGCCGGCGTGCTGGCTGGCCAGGCGGGCGACGCGGTCGAGGGGCTCGACCAGCCACACGGCGTCGACGAAGACGTCCCAGTCGCCGAGGAGGGTGGCGGCCCGGGGCGAGCCGGTCAGCTCCGAGTGGCGCTCCACCAGGAAGCGCAGCTCGTCCAGGTGCTCGGCGTGGGGGCGGGCCATCCCCACCAGGGCGGCGTTCAGCCGGGCAGGGAGCACGGCCCGGGCGTCCCACACGAAGGCCCGGCCGCCGGTCATGCCGGCCCCCAGGTTGTAGCCGACGGGGCCCAGCACCACGATCGTGCCCCCTGTCATGTACTCGCAGGCGTGGTCGCCCACCCCCTCGACGACCGCCGTGGCCCCGGAGTTGCGGACCCCGAAGCGCTCGCCGGCGGACCCGGCGATGAACACCGAGCCGTCCGTGGCCCCGTAGAGGCAGGTGTTGCCGGCGAGGACCGGGTCGCCTGCGTCGTCTTCGGGGGGCCGGATGACGATGCGGCCCCCGGCCATGGACTTCCCCACGTAGTCGTTGGCCTCGCCCACGAGCTCGAGCTCGACCCCGTGGACCAAGAAGGCCCCGAAGCTCTGGCCGGCCGATCCGTGGAAGCGGGCGAGGGCCGTGCCGCGGGGGGCCCGCTCGCCCCACTCGAGGGCGATGGCCCCCGACAGGGCGGCGCCCACCGTGCGGTCGGCGTTGGTGATGAGGTAGTCGAGCTGCACCTCGTCGCCTTCCCACACGGCCCGGAAGCCGTCCTCGAACAGGCGGTCGCCCAGGTCCGACCGGGGGCGCTGGAGGGCGGTGCCCGCGACGAAGCGCCGGGGGGCGCCCGGATCGGCCGGGGCGACGAGGAGCGGAGCGAGGTCCAGCGAATCTACCCTGGCGTCGCCGGCCCGCTTCTGCGTCAGGCACTCCACCCTGCCCACGGCATCGTCCATCGACCGGAGCCCGATGGATGCCAGGATCGCGCGAGCCTCCTCGGCCACGAAGAGGAGGTAGGCGGCCACACCCTCGGGCGTGCCGGCGAACTTGGCCCGGAGGTTGGGGCGCTGGGTGGCTATGCCAGTGGTGCAGGTGTCGCGGTGGCAGGCCCTGAGCATGATGCACCCCTCGGCGAGCATGGCGGCGGTGCCGAATGACCACTCGTCCGCCCCGAGCAGTGCGGCCACCACCACGTCGCGGCCGGTCATGAAGCCGCCGTCGACCCGGAGCCGCACCCGGGCCCGCAGGCCGTTCTCCACCAGGGCGGCCTGGGCGTCGGCGAGGCCCAGCTCCCAGGACATCCCGGCGTGCTTGATCGACGACAGCGGGGAGGCGCCCGTGCCGCCGTCGGCGCCGCTCACCTGGACCACGTCGGCCAGGGCCTTCACCACCCCGGCGGCGATCGTGCCGACGCCGTCGCCGGCCACCAGCTTCACCGAGACGTCGGCGTGGCGGTTGACCTGCTTCAGGTCGAAGACGAGCTGGGCCAGGTCCTCGATCGAGTAGATGTCGTGGTGGGGCGGGGGGGAGATCAGGGTCACGCCGGGCTGGGTGTGGCGGAGGCGGGCGATCTCGTGGGTGACCTTGTGGCCCGGGAGCTGGCCGCCCTCGCCCGGCTTGGACCCCTGGGCGATCTTGATCTGGAGCTCGTCGGCGAAGGCGCAGTACTCGGCGGTGACGCCGAAGCGGCCAGACGCGATCTGCTTGATCCGGCTGTTCTTGTCGCCGCTCTCCCGGCCGCGGGTCCGGTAGCGGGACGGGTCCTCGCCCCCCTCGCCGCAGTTGGACCGGCCGCCCAGCAGGTTCATGGCCTCGGCCAGCGTCTCGTGGGCCTCGGCCGACAGGGAGCCGTGGGACATGGCCCCGGTGGAGAAGCGCCGGGCGATGCCGGCGGCCGGCTCCACCTGGTCGACGGGCAGCGGGGGCCCGGCCGGGACGAGGTCGAGGAGGTCCCGCAGCTCTGTCGGGGGCCGGCTGCGCACCAGCTCGGAGAAGGCGGCGTACGCGGCGTCGTTCCCCGCCCGGATGGCCCGTTGCAGCAGATGGGCGGCCTGCACGGCGGCGTCGTCGGCGGCTCCGCCCTCCCGGCCCGGAGCGACCGCTTCGTGGAGGGCGTCGACCACCTCCTTGTTGTGGGCGTGGTACTCCCCGCCTCGCTTGAGGTCCCGGTAGTAGCCAGGGTTGTCGAGGGAGGCCATGGCCTCCTCGCCTCCGAAGCCGGCTGCGGCGTGGCGGGCGAGCGCGTCCTCTCCGAGCGCGTCCCAGCCCAGGCCTCCCACGACCGACGGCGTGCCCCGGAAGCACAGGTCGACCACCTCGTGAGCCAGGCCGATCGCCTCGAAGACCTGGGCGCCCCGGTAGGAGTCGAGCGTGCTGATGCCCATCTTCGAGCAGATCTTGAGCACGCCGTCCTCGATGGCCGTGCGGAAGCTCTCCTGGGCCTCGGCCGAGACGGCCTCCTCGGACGCGTCGGCTTCGGCGGCCACCGTGAGGAGGGCCAGCCGAGGGCACACGGCGTCGGCTCCCGACCCGAGCACGCACGCCATGTGGTGGGTGTCCCGGACGTCGTCCGCCGCCGCCACCAGGCTGGCCTCGGGGCGGAGGCCGGCCCGGACCAGGCTGTGGTGGACGGCCCCTGTGGCGAGCAGGGCCGGGACGGGGGCCCGGCCGGGGCCCACGCCGCCGTTGTCGATCACGAGGATGCCCGCCCCGCCGGCCACGGCCTCCTCGGCCTCCTGGCACAGGCTGTGGACGGCCCCGGCGAGCGCGGGGGCCCCGGCGCCCACCGGGAACGTGGCGTCCAGGGTGATCGAGGGAAAGGGGCTGCAGGCCGGGTCCTCCAGGCAGGC
The DNA here is from genome assembly GCA_050744025.1 of Acidimicrobiales bacterium. GTDB lineage: Bacteria > Actinomycetota > Acidimicrobiia > Acidimicrobiales > JAJPHD01 > JBOGGR01. The sequence continues at coordinate 10,206 of JBOGGR010000267.1, read as the reverse complement.
CAGCGCCGACGGGTAGAGGAAGAACGACGGCAGCTGCAGGAGGTGGGCGGCCTCGGCCCTCTCGGAGAGGAGCGGCCGGCGGGGCCCGAGCAGGGTGCGCAGGCTCATGACCAGGCGCTCCCGCAGGTGGTCGATCGGTGGGTTGGTGACCTGGGCGAAGCCCTGCTTCAAGAAGTGGTGGAGGGGTCGGGGCCGCGCGGCCAGCGGCGGCAGCGGGGAGTCGTCGCCCATCGAGAACGTGGGCTCCTTGCCCTCGGCGGCCATGGGCTTCATGACCATCCGCAGCTCCTCGACGGTGTAGCCGTGGGCCACCTGGCGGCGGGCCAGCTCCTCGGGTGGAGGCGTCTCCTCCACCGGCTGGCCCAGCTCGAAGGGCCGCAGGCCGTCGGCCGCCCAGCGGGCGTACGACCCGCCCGCGCCGAGCCGCTCCTTGCACTCGGCGTCGAGGAGCGCTCCCCTGGTCGGGTCGACGAAGATCATCTGGCCCGGGCCGAGCCGCCCCCGCCTCACCTTGCCGTGGCCGGACAGGTCGACAGCTCCGGCCTCCGAGCAGCAGGCGACCAGCCCGTCCTCGCAGACGGCGAAGCGCAGCGGCCGCAGGCCGTTGCGGTCGAGGGCAGCCCCCACCCCCACGCCGTCGGTGAAGACCAGCCCGGCCGGCCCGTCCCATGGCTCGACCAGGCAGGAGTGGTAGCGGTAGAAGCCGAGCACGGCCGCATCCAGCTCGCGGTCCCCCTCCCAGGCCTCCGGCACGAGCATGGCCACCGCGTGGCGCACGTCGCGCCCGCCCCGCACGAGTAGCTCGACGGCCGAGTCCAGCTGGCCGGAGTCCGAGTCCGAGTCGTGAAGGACCGGGTGGAACAGGGGCTCGGGGCCGAGCCCGGCGGCCTCGGTGCCGAGGGTGGCCCGGGACGCCATGCGGGCCCGGTTGCCGGCTATGGCGTTGATCTCGCCGTTGTGGCAGAGGGCACGGAACGGCTGGGCCCGCTCCCAGGTGGGCAGGGTGTTGGTCGAGAAGCGCTGGTGGAAGACGGCGAAGGGGCTCGTCCAGGCCGGGTCGGCCAGGTCGGGGTAGAAGCGGGCCAGCAGAGGCGCCGCCACCAGGCCCTTGTAGACCACCGTGCGGAAGGAGCAGCTGGCGACGTAGGTGCCGCCGGCTGCTGCCTGGATGCGCCGGCGGAGCCGGTAGGCGGCCACCTCGTCGGCGGTGGGGGCCTCCAGGACCGCCTGGACGATCCGCGGCCGCGTTGTCCGGGCGACCTCGCCGAGCTGGTCGTCGTCGGTCGGGGGCTCCCGCCAGCCCACGACTGAGATGCCCTCCTCGGCCGCCGCCGTCTCGACCTCCCTCCTCGGGTCGTCGCCCCTCGAGAAGATCACGGCGACGCCGTGGGGGACCCCACCCGGCCCGGTGCCGAAGACGGCCCGGGGGATGGCGAGGAGCAGCCCGGACCCGTCTGCGGTGCGGGCGTCGGCTGCCAGCGCCCCCCGGTGGCTGACCCCCGCCAGGCCGCTCAGGGCGGCCTCCACGACGGCGTGGCTGGCCCGGCCACCGGCGTCGGCGACGAAGCCGATGCCACAGGCGTCTCTGTCTCGGCGCATGCGGGATCCTCAGGTGGTCGTGTGCTGCTCGGTCATGGTCTGACCGGGACGCCCGCTACCCGCTCTGGTAGGCGAAGGGGCGCCGTTGCCACGTCCTCCCGGCCCTGCTGGGCAGGAGACTACCGCGCCCCTTCTCGTGGACGCGGACAGGTGCCGGTAGCGGGCAGGCGGGCAGAGGTGAAGAGCCGATCGAGGGCGCCCGGTGGCGATGCTGGTCCCGAGCCGCCGTGACCCCTGGGAGCTCGTCGCGGCCGGCCCGGTCGCTGTCGGGAAGGCTCGCCGGCAGCTCGGGCGACTCGACCAGTGGCCGAAGTTGCCACCCAGCTCGGCATCGCCGTGGAGTCCCCCGCATAGGCGACCTGGACGAGGGGACGGCAGGTCGGCCGTCTCGGGCTGGACGTGGTGCCTGCCCACTCGATATCGCCGAAACGAAGCCCGGTCCCGAGAACGGATCATCGGCGCCGTGGAACACGACGGACGGGGTCACTCGTGCGGGTGTCACCTTCGGGGCTTGCGAGCTGGCGCTCCAAGTCCGTGAAGGCAGCGATGATGTCCGGCGCCTCGAAGGCTCGGTTGCGGCGGCCGAGGGTCACCTGCTTCAGGATGCCCGCCTCGACGAGGCGTGCCACGGCTTCGTTCGTATGGACGAAGCTCCTCCCGATGAGGTTCGCCGCGCTCTTGACCGAGATAACGGGGGCACCGACGAGGAGCCGGAGGAGAAGGTCGGCAGACGATCTGGCACGAACCCGCCCCAGGCGTTCGCGCCACTCCGTCTCGATGGCTTCTGCCCGCCGCTCGAACGAGGATGCGTCCTCGACGGCGCGCGTGCATGCCGTGGCAAAGCGTCCGACCCACAGGTTGACACCGTCGCTCGCCTGTTTCGACGTTGCCCGTCCTCGGAAGCGGTAGGCGGTAAGCGCCTCGATGTAGTCCTGCGACCACGTCGCCAGAATCAGCGAGACGGGCGGGAGCACCCGTGGTGCCAAACCACGACGGCGAAGGATCAGGTGAATCAGGGCCCGCCCGGTTCGTCCGTTGCCGTCCACGAACGGGTGGATCGTCTCGAACTGGGCGTGGGCGATGGCTGCTTGGGCGACGGTCGGCAGCGAGTCGTCGCTGGCGAAGGCAAGGAGGTCGTCGACAAGTGCCGGGACGTGCTCGGGGGGTGGGGGGACGAAGGTCGCGCTGCACGGGTTGTACGCGCTACCACCGATCCAGTTCTGCTGCTCCCGGAGCCGCCCGCCGTGCTCTGCGAGGCGAGTCCCTGCGAGGAGACGCTGGTGCACCCCGAGGATGAGGTCGGTCGAGATCGGGTCCCCGGGTCCGATCTGCTCGATGGCGTGCGCCATGGCATCGATGTTGCCGAGCACCTCGACTGCGGTGACGTCTCCTGGGTCGTCGCCAAGATCTCGTGCTGCTTCTGCCCGCAGCAGTCGTCGTGCGCCGATCTCTAGTCCTTCGATCCGAGAGGATGCGACGGACTCCGCACGGAGCAGGATGCGAGCGAGCGACTCGGTATCGACCAGGCTCGTCGCCTCGACGTTGAGACGGGTGATGGCAGCTTCGGCTTCGGCGATGTCGGCAGCGACGTCGCCCTCGACCGCAAAGGCGCGACTGACCAGCAGGTCGGGGACGTAGGCTTCGTACTCGCACCCGCGGTTGTCCTTCCGGGAGGGACCGGCGTGGTCGTTGATCCAGCGACGGCGGATAACCGTAGACATGGCTGCTCCTTAGTTACGGTTATTCTACAACCGTAAGCAAGGTTTGGGCTTGATCACGGTTTCTCTCGGGCAGCTCCGGCCACGCCAGCTCCATCCAGCATCCGCCCCAGGGCCACCTCAGGGGTCGCTGGCGGGCAGGCGGAGAGGGGTGATGAGCCGGCCATCGGGCCCTGCAGGTGCTATCATGTAGCACTATGGACCGCATCGGGGTGAGGGAGCTCCGCCAGCACGCCAGCCGGTACCTCGTCAGGGTCGCGGCCGGCGAGACCATCGAGGTGACCGATCGAGGGCGCCCGGTGGCGATGCTGGTCCCGAGCCGCCGTGACCCCTGGGAGGAGCTCGTCGCGGCCGGCCAGGTGCTGGGCAGGACCCAGGACGGTGACGTGGTGGACGAGGCCCCGGACGACTACGGCTTGGACGCGTCGGCCAGGCTGGCGGCCATGCGGGCCGACGAGCGGTGAACCTGTACCTGGACTCGTCGGCCCTCGTGAAGCTCGTCCAGGTGGAGCCGGAGTCCGGCCCGCTTCGCCGGTTCCTGCGCCGGCACCGGTCGGACCGCCTCGTGACGGCCACCCTGGCCAGGACCGAGATCGTCCGGGCCGTGCTCCCCGCCGGCCCGGTCGCTGTCGGAAAGGCTCGCCGGCAGCTCGGGCGACTCGAGCAGGTCGTGCTCGGCCCTGACCTGCTGGACCGGGCCGCCACCCTGGCCCCGGGAGTCCGGCTCCGGAGCCTCGACGCGATCCACCTGTCGGCGGCCGTGGTCGCGGGCGCCGACCTGCGCGCCGTGGTCACCTACGACCACCGCATGGCCGAAGCCGCCACCCAGCTCGGCATCGCCGTGGAGTCCCCCGCATAGGCGACGCGAGGGGACTCCTCGACGGCGCCGACGTCTCGGAGGGCCAACGCCTACGCGCTGCGCCGGGATGGACCAGGGGCCCGGTAGCGAGCGTCCAGATCGGCGAGACGACGCCGAAGCGTCGCCATCACTTCGGCATCGCGAGCGACGGTCGTGGGTGGCAGCGCTCGCCTCGTACCAGCGCTCGACCAGCCTTCATCGTCTGCCTGGGCCATGCTCTTCGCCTTGATCGGAGACTAGTTCGGGACCGCGACCGAGGCGGCTGGGGTCACGAAGGTGGGCTGATCCTGACGTCGTGGGTGCTGTGACCGGCCAGAGCCCGGAGATCGCCCGGATCGCCCGACAGGACTGTGGCGCCACCGGCCGCGTCGGCGACGGCCACCACGATGGCATCCACAGCGGAAGGACGCCGTCGGGACGATGGCCGGCCACTCGCCGCGACGCCGCAACTCCTCCAGTCGGGCTAGGTTCGCGGCGAGGCTGGTCAAACCGTGGGCGTCCAGGACCAGGGTCATGCCGAGCGACGTCTACCCGAAGACCCGAGAATCCCGACCGCCCAGGCCCCGGCCTGTGCCCGCTCGCTGTCGCTCGTAGCGCCGAGCTCGGCCTCGAGCTCGGCGAGGTAGGCGTCGAGCTCCGCGATCCTTGCCAGCCGGTCGAGCTCTGCAGCCAGGGCCCGCTGGGCGAGCTGCGACACCTTGAGGCCGGCTCGTTTGGCCTGATCGTACAGGTCGTCAGGAAGACCCCAGTCCGGCCCGGCGCGCCCGATCGCGTTCGTGGGCTTCCTCATTGTCGATCCGCGGGTCAGGACCCTCTCTGTCGCTGCCCCAACCAGCAGCGCGGGATCGATGCTGCAGTACAGGTGCAGCTGCGCAACCCATTTGCACCTGCTGGTCCGTGGGTCGGTCCGAGGCTCCCGGGCGAGGCGCCGTCGCAACCTCGACACGTTCGATCCCCTCGACATCGCGGAGCGCCTCTGTCACTCCTTGCAGCCGATCCACATGGAGCGTGGTCTTGATGTCGATCGCCATGCTGGATCCCTCGGCTACTCGTCGTACGAGAGCGGCTGGGGTATCGAGACCAAGGACGCGACCATGGTCCATGATGCCGACCCGATCCGACAGGACCGCTGCCTCGTCCATGTCATGGGTCGTCAGAAGGATCGCAACCCCCTCACCGCGTAGCATTCGGACGCGGTCCCACAGGAAGAGCCTCACCTGAGGGTCGAGGCCCGTACTCGGTTCGTCCAGGAACAAGATGCGAGGCCGATGCATCAATGCCCTACAGATCATCACCCGTTGGGCCTGCCCGCCCGAGAGAGCATCCACCGATCCGTTGGCTCGATCCAAGAGGTCGAACTCCCCCAACAGGCGGTCTGCTCGCAAGCGAGCCTCGGCCCTGGAAAGTCCAAAATACCGACCCTGGAAGACCAGGTTGAGCCGAACCGACAGTCCCCGGTCCAAGTTGAGACGCTGCGGCACCACGGCAAGGAGTCGCCGAGCTGCGACCGGATGGGCTGAGACGTCGACGCCGAGGATGGTCGCGCTGCCGCCTGTCGGTTTGACTCGGGTCGTCAACATCCCGACCGTCGAGGATTTGCCCGCCCCGTTCGGGCCGAGGAGCCCGAAGATCTTCTACGAGAAGGGGTACGCCGCGACCTCCCTGGAGCAGGTCTCCGAGGCAGCCGGGGTCACGAAGGGTGCCATCTACCGACACTTCCCCAGCAAGGAGGCCCTGTTCCTTGCGCTGGTGCAGGAGACGTGGAGGACTGTGGAGCTGACTGCCGGGGCCGGCGAGGGGCTGCCGGCCGTGGACCGGCTGGCGGACCTCGGTCGCGAGGCGGCGGAGAAGGTGTACGAGGGTGACGCCCTACTGGAAGCCATGACCCTCGAGTACCTGGCAGCGTGCCTGCGTCAGCCAGCGGTGCTCGAGCGCCATGCCGAGTTCCTGAGGGAGGCGACGAGGCGTCACGGGCTGTTGGGCGCTGGGACGGGGCTCACCCTCGTGAGTGGTGCAGGCCTCACCGAGGCGGAGGTCGAAGTGCTGGTTCAGGCGCTGCTGGAGGGCCTCCGCATCTACCGGTTCATCTTTCCGGACGTCGTGACGCCGCGCACCTTCGCTCACGCCATGACCATGCTGGGCGTGGTCCTGGAGAACCGTCAGGACGTTCCCGGGAAGGCCAGAAGGCACTCGAAGGGGAAGGCCGCCATCTGGACGGAGGACCGCGGCGACGAGACGACGGCGTGAGTGGGCCAAGGATCTCGAGCACCGGGACAGGTCGGTCGAGGTCCTGGGGCGGTGAAGGACCACGCGTCGAAGGCGCCCGGGCGCCGGTCAGCGCAGGGGCCAGCGGGGCGGGTCGTCACCACGTCGAGAGTCGGGCCCGAGGGCCCAGGCCCGGCGCCAGGAGGAAGCCTCGGGGCCGGCGAGGGACGGGGTTGCGCCGTCGGCGGCCCGGCGGCGGGCCGACCACCAGTCGGTGGCGGCCTCGTCGGCGAGCACGGTTATCGCCGCCTGGATACGGGCGGCGAGCCGCCGGGCGTCCTCGCCGTCCGCCGCCCGGATGGGCGCCCCGAAGGTGACCCGGGTCGTCCCCCGGTGCAAGCCGGGCCGCCACTTGGCGTGGATGCGGCCCGTGCCCTCGAGGTGGAGCGGCACCACGGGCACCCCGAGGCGGGTGGCCAGGTAGGCGGCCCCTCCGTGGAAGGGCTGGGCCCAGCCGTCCGGGCTGCGGCCGCCCTCCGGGAAGATGATCACGCTCCAACCGTCGGCCAGGAGGCTGGCCGGCAGCTCGGTGGAGCGCCGGTTGGCACGGCGGCGCTCGATCGGGATGGCGCCGATGACCGCGGCCGACAGTGCTGCCTTCCACGGCCGGTCGAAGAAGTAGTCGGCCCCGGCGGCCACGACCGTGCGGTAGCGCAGGCGGGGCGGGAGGCTCACCAGGACGAGCGGGTAGTCGACGTGGCTCTGGTGGTTGGCGGCGAGGATCACCGGCGGGTCCACCCCCTGGAGCCTGTCCAGGCCGCCGACCCTCGGGCGGGTGAGCACCTGGATGCCCGGGCGTACCACGTCGTCGAGCAGCACCGCGCGCAGGAGGCGCACCCCGTACCGGCGGGCCCAGGCCGTGTCGTAGTCGACGCCGAGGGTCCTTTCCACCGGGCGCTCCATCGACTCCGGCCACGTCGGGGCGACCCACGGGAAGCGGGGCCGGGTCGCCAGGGCCCGGAGGGAGGGAGGCCGGCGGGAGTGGGAGAGGAGGGTTCCTGGGGCCCCGCTGCCATTTCTCCGAAGAATGGGCGGAAGCGCTGGCATGGTCAGTCGACGTCCGCCATGAAAAGGGGCGGGGCGTGGAGGTGGGTGATGGAAGGGTCCCGGCCCACCACGTCCTCGGCCATCTCCAGGGCGTCGGCCAGGGTCGAGGCGGGCTTGAAGCCGAGGCGGCGCACGGCCCGGCGATCGCCGCCCACCACGATGACGGCTCCCAGGTGGTCGAGGGCGTGCGCGCACCAGTACCACATGTAGAAGGGGTGGACCCCGTGGTAGGCGTGGCCCGTCCGGTAGAGGTGGACGTACCACGGGTCGGTGGCGAAGGACTCCTCGTACTTGGACTCGATCTCGAGCGGGTTGGTGGTCTCGGACAGCACCTGCTCGAAGAAGTCGATATAGCTCGGGTGGTGGACCGGGTTGAAGGCCCAGGGGGTCGGGTGGCTCATCACGAGGACGCCCCCCGGGCGGACTAGGGGCTTTCCCCTGTAGAGATTGAAGAAATAGCCGAGCCCGAGGCAGGCGACGAGGACCGGGTTCATCACGGAGTTCACGTTGTACGGGCACAGGTACGGGAGCCCCATGGTGAGGACGTCGGCCTGGCCCTCGACAGCCACCAGCTGCTGGGCGTGGAGGTGGCCGGTCGCTGCAGCATGGACCGCCTCGACCTCGCCGGCCTGGACGCTGGCTATGGCGTGGGGGGAGCGGATGCTCTGGAACACGGACCGGGCCACGCGGTCGGGCGCGTGGAGGAGGGCCGTCGACGAGGCCAGGAACCCGGCCCTGTCGCGGGCCGACCATTCCCATTCCCTCCGGCTGAGGAAGCCGAACTGGGCCGGGAAGTTGTCGTTGTTGAGCGTGGTCTCTATCTGGAACACCTTCACGCCCTGGGCGGCGATGTGCCGGCCCATGCGCCAGTTGGAGGAATGCAGCTCCGAGCGGTGCTGGTCCATGAACGAGCGGCTGTGCTGCATGGTCCGCTCGTTGTGGTGGGTGCGCAGGCTGCGGTAGCTGGCCAGGCCGGTGGCAACGCTCTTGTGGCCGCCGTCCATCGCGACGAGGTCGATGTTGACGTAGACGAGGAGATCGCTCGTCGCGGCCCGCTTGTTCAGCTCCACGTCCTCGCCGGCCTCGGTCTGGCCCAGGTGCACCAGGTTGGCGGGATCCTCGGCGTCGTGCTGGGTGAGGCGGCCGCACGGCGCGAACGCGTCGTAGATCCGGTCGCCGAGGGCGTGGCGCAGCTCGGCCTCTGTCATGCGCCGGTGCAGGGCCAGGGCCGCCACGAGCACGACGTCGTCCACCCCGGCGACCGCGGCCTGGTCCAGCACCGCCTCGATCACCCGCTGACGGGCGTCCGGGGCGCGCATCGGCGGCAGGGGCAGGGACACGTCGTCGAAGGCGATCGTGAGTCGCATGCCCGGACGGAGGAGGGCCGCCAGCGGAGGGCTGTCGCCGAGGGGGTGGGCCAGGGCGTCGGCGATGGCGGCGTCTGGGTCGTCCAGGGCGTCCACCGGCTCGGGCGGGTAGACGACCCGGGACCCTGCCGGCAGGCGCTCCAGGCGGAACCCCTCGCCGTGCCAGAACAGCGTCGGCGACGTCGACCGTTCGACCTCGAGGACGAAGCCGGGCCTTCCACTCATGAGCTCCTCCGTTGGGTGGGGATGGACCGCTGGGCGGTCCGGGGCGCGGCGGTGCGGGGCGCGGCGGTGCGGGGCGCCCGGGCGGCCGGGTCGAACACCACCTTCACCGAGCCCCGGCGCCCGGCGGCGGCGGCATGGGAGACCGCCTCCTCGTAGCGCTCGAGCGGGTAGCGAGCCGACACCAGCCGGCCCAGCCGGGCGCCCTCCACCAGCTCGAAGGCCAGGTCGAACGTGCGGGCCCGGCCGCCGCCGGGCCGCTCCTCCTGGCCGTAGGCGTAGGCGCCGGCGAGGGTCACCTCCCGCTGCCACAGCGGGGCCAGGTCGACCCGCAACCGTCCCGGCATGCCGACCAGCACGATCCGCCCGCGGGGCCGCACGACGGCCAGGCACTCCTCCAGGGACTGGGCCGACCCGACGCAGTCGACGGCGACGTCGGCCCCCCCCGTGAGCCGCCCGGGCCCGGCGGGCGGGCCGACCGCGAGGGAGCGGGTGAGCCGGCGCACTGCCCGGCGGACCTCGTCGGGAGCGACCACGACGTCGGCCCCGAGCTCCCCGGCCCAGCGCCGCTGCTCGGGGTGCTTGGCGGCGGCCAGCAGGGTCCCCGGGAGGGCCAGGCGCCGCAGCGCGGCCACGGTGCACAGGCCGAGCGTGCCGGACCCGAGCACTGCCACGGTGTCCCCTTCGGCCACGCCGGCGGCGAGGGCGGCGTGGACGGCGCAGGCGGCCGGCTCGACCATGACGGCATCCTCGTCCGACATGGCTTCGGGAACGGCGTGGAGCTGGCTCTCGTGGGCGACCAGGCCGGCCGACCAGCCCCCGCCGGTGTCGGCGCAGTAGCCGGTCTGGAGGCCGGGCCGGAGGTGGCCGTATGCGACCTGCTGGCAGGTCCCGGTGTGCCCGGACTCGCATGCGGGGCAGGGGGGGACGATGCCCCGCGGGGCGCAGCCCAGCACCGGCTCGACCACCACCCGGCGGCCGTCTGGTCCGTCGGCGACGATCTCGTGGCCGGGCACGAACGGGAAGCTGACGATCGGCTCGAACCAGCGAGACGAGTGGCCGTCGATGGTGGCCAGATCGCTGCCGCAGATCCCGGCCAGGCGGGGCCGCACGGCGTGCCAGTCCGGAC
>JBOGGR010000266.1:0-1742 GCA_050744025.1 Acidimicrobiales bacterium | reverse complement strand
CCTCCGCCGTGTAGGGCGTAGAGGCCGAAGACCAGCCGCCCGACGGTGCCGGCGGTCCACAACACGACGGTGGCGAGGGTGGCCCTGGCCATGAGCTTGCCGTCGGGACGGCGGCAGATCCTGGTGTAAAGCCCGGCCAGGGTCCCGAGCACGAGCCCGGTGAAAGTGGTGGCGGCGATCAGGGCGAGGCCCGAGGTGCTCGCCGGGATGCCATGGAGGTACTCGAGCGCGAACCAGACCACGAGGCCGAGCGGCCAGGCCAGCGTGAACCAGCTGAGGTGCTTGCCCCGGACCTGTCGGACCACCGAGAGGACCAACAGCAGGGGGAACAGGTAGTCGAAGGCGCTCACCGAGCACCTCGCCTGGGACCGGCCGGGGCGCTGGAGTGACGTCGGGTTGCCATGTCTCCACGCTGACGGAGAGTCGCCCGGATGACCAGCTACGACGCCAGCTACGCCGCCCTTGTCGAGCTGCTCGATGCGGCGCTCGTGACGCTTGACCGCGGCATCGGCCGCGCACCCAGCCTGTGCTGCACGGTCGCCACACCCTAACCTCGATCCTCGGGACCTGTGGATCGGCCGCCAGGGTGAGTCGTGGACCCGCGGGAGGGCCGAGAATCCCTTCGAGAGGCTGGGTTCCTGGTAAGTAGGGCAGCGGGGTTGTAGGGGGTCTCCTGGAACCAGGGCGAGCGCTTCGGGCAGGCGGATCGGCCCAGGAGGGGGGCCTGGCCTCGGTGAGGATGGTTGGACCTATGCCCGTGGGCTCCGACCCGCACGGGGACACGGCGGGCCTCGGCCCATGTCGCAGGGAATGTCCTTCCATGCGGTCACTCGCCCAAGCTGCTACCCGGGGCGTATTCTTGTGTCCGATGGCTCGCCGCGCCGAAGATCAGCCGTTCGATCCTGCCGTGGTGGTGGTCAACCCCCACGACGAGGTGACTCCTGAGGCCTTCACCGCCTGGCTCGACCAGCTGCAGACCGGTGAGCCGATTGAGCTGAGCGTGACCGCTGCCCAGACCCTTGCTGAGGCACGCGTCGCCGGCGAGGTGTGACTCCGGTCGTCATCGACGCGTCGGCTGGTGTCGAGTTGGTGGCCGAGACCACCCGGGGCCGAGCGCTACGCCGCCTCCCACCTGTCGACACCGTACCCTGGGCACCCGAGACCTTCTACCTCGAGGTGGGCACCGTGCTACGCCGGTGGGACCTCAACGCCATCCTGACCCCGAACAGATCGACCAGGCTCTCCGCCAGCTCTCGGCCTGGCCCCTCCGCGTCGCCCAGGTCCGCTCGCTCTTCGCCGACGCATGGCAGCATCGCCACAACCTCACCTTCGCTGACGCCACCTACGTTGCTCTGGCCGACCACGTCGGTGCCCGGTTGTTGACCGACGATCACAGGCTGGCGAACGCCCCGACCCTGCCCGTCCCGGTGCTGCGGCTCCCGACCAGCTCGTAGGCCACTACGGCCACTTTCTGGCCACTTGCTACCGGAACCCCGTGACGTAGGAAAGATACCGCGGTCACCGTAGGTGGCCGGCGCGTGGTCCCGTTACGCTCGGAGGCAGGCGACCGGGGTTGCAGGAAGAGGGTGGGCATGACTGGGAGCGAGACCACAGGCGAGAGGTCCGGACGAGGTGGAGGGATCTCCCGGCGGACGGTCCTGAAGGGGGGCGCGGCCGTCGGGGCCGCCATGTGGGCGGCGCCGGTGATCGAGAGCATGGCCCACTCGGCAGCGGCATCGAGC
>JBOGGR010000265.1:0-17981 GCA_050744025.1 Acidimicrobiales bacterium | reverse complement strand
CCACTGGCCGGCCCGCGTCGAGGACGCCGACCTGCTCGTGCGGGACCGCTCGCTGCCGTCCCTCGCCGAGCGGGCAGGCTTCACCCTGGTCGGCTACCGGGACCTGCGGCGAGTGGCCCGGTCCGGGGCCTGAGCCGGCCGGTCCGCCCTCCGCCGGCGACAGGACCTGCGCGGCGTGGCCCGGCCCGGGGCCCGAGCGGGCGGGTCCTGCCCTCGGCCGGCGACTACCTCAGGCGGGGACCGGCCTCCCCGATACCACCGGGGGCCCGGTGGCCCGGACGACCCCACCGGCCGGCTCCACGGTCACCATCAGCTCCTCGACCCTGTGGAGCGACCCGACCTGGAACGACCCCTGACCGGGCGACGGCCCCAGCAGGCCCAGCGAGATGGCCCTGCCGCCGATCAGACCCCACAGCTGGTAGGTCTCGGTGGACGGCAGGCCCCGGAGATCCGCGGTGACCAGGTAACCCTGGCCGCCGGGCAGGATGACCGCCTTCGCGGACTGCGAGGTGGTGGCCGACGTGAGGCTGACGGTCTGGCGCCCGGCGGTCACCAGGGCCTGGTCGATGACCTGATGGAGGCTCTGGGACCGCGTCACCGCCGCCTGGAGCCGGTTGACCTGGCCCTGCACGCTGCTGAGCTCGTAGCCGAGGACCCCGATGACCACCGCCGCGGCCGCCACGAGAGCAGCCACCGCCCTTACCCGGGCCGCCCGCCCCCAGCCCGGGCGCCTGGCTCCGGCGGAGGACGGGCGGACCGCCCCTGCGGCGCCCGGCGGGGGATCCACCACGGACAGCGGCGGGTGGCTGCCGACCTCACCTGAAGCCTCTGAAGCCCCCTCCGGGCGGCCGATGAGCCCCGGCGCCATGCGGGGCGGGGTCTCCTCCAGCGTGCTGGCGATGCGGTCCCACAGGCCTTCTGGAGCCGGGGCCCCGACGTGGCCCAGCAGGGCCGCGGTCTCCCGATGCTCGGCCACCTCCGCCCGGCAGCGGGGGCACTCCCTGAGGTGGAGCTCCACGGCCTCGGCCTCCGGGCCGTCCACGGCGTCCAGGGCGTAGGCCCCGAGAAGCGCCTCGAGCTCGGCGTGGGTGAAGGCCGGCATCACTGGGCCCTCACCCCGGTGTCGGCCAGGGCCACTCGCATGCGCCTGAGCCCGGCCCGGATCCTGCTCTTCACGGTCCCCTCGGGCTGGTCCAGGAGCGCGGCCACCTCCCGGTAGGTGTGGCCGCTGAAGTACGCGAGCTCGATGGCCTGGCGCTCGTCCTCGGGGAGCCCGGCGACGGCCACCTTGACATGGTCGGCGACGGCGAGATCCCAGACCTCGAGCTCGACGTCGTAGCCGGCCGTCGCCTGGACCCTGGCCTCCCGCTCCTCCCGCCGGCGCCGGGAAGTGTCCGACCGGAGCACGTCGACCGCCCGGCCGTGGGACTGGGCCAGGAGGAACGAGCGCAGCGACCCCCGCTCCGAGTCGAACTTCTCGGGATGGTCCCACAGCCGGACGAACACCTCCTGGACCACCTCCTCCGCCACGCCGGGGTCGCCCAGCACACGGTGGGCCAGGGCATAGACCGCACCGGCGTGGCGCCGGTACGCCTCGGCCAAGGCGGCCTCGTTCCACCGACCGATCGCCACCACCAGGGTGGGGTCGCTGGCATCCCGCAGGTTGGCCATGAGCGGCTCGCTCCCGTCCTCGCGACTCCTACGGAACTGGGGGCCCGGCTGGATGGTTCGATGCTACCCGCCTCCCTCCCAGGCCAATCGGCCCCGCTGGCGGGGTGCACAGGCCGGCCCCCTGGCTGGGCCCACGGCCGGCGCCCCCCGGCTGGGCCCCTCACAGCCCCATCCCTGCCCGTCCGGGCGCCGAAGTAAGGTCACGTCACCAGCTGGTGGGCGTGTCGACCGTGAAGGAGAGCCCTGTTGCCCCGTTGTGCCCGAATCCTCACCCTGAGCTTGGCCGTGCCCGCCCTGGCCGTCGGACTGGCCGCCTGCTCGGCCAAGAGCAGCCCGCCCGGGCCCTCGACTACGGGGGGTTCCTCCACCATCGCCCCGGCCACCAGCACCCCTGCCACCGCCCAGCCGTCCCCCACCACCTCCACCACCAGCCTCTCCACCACCACGGCCGGGACTCCGACGAGCTCGACCACCACGGCGGGCTCGACCACAGGCACGACCGGCGCCGCCTTCTGCTACGGCGGCAAGCCGGGCTCGTCCACCACGATCGTGATCCAGGCGTACCACTACTTGACATGTCCTGACACGGTCGGGCCCGGCGCCACCATCACCGTGAAGAACACCGACACCGTGACCCACACGGTGACCGCCGTCGGCGCCCACAAAGGTGCGTTCGACACGGGCTTCATATCCGGCGGCTCGTCCAAGACGTTCAAGGCGCCGACGACGCCCGGGGCCTATGAGTACATCTGCACGCTCCATCCATTCATGCACGGGACCCTGATCGTCAAGTAGGCGCTTCGGAGAATGCATGCAGGGGCCGTCCGGCTCCTCTTGCTCAGCCTGCGAGGGGTCCGAGACGAGGCTCGGCACACGGGTCCAGAGGGGCCTCCCTCAGGCGGCGTCCATGCGGGGCGAGGGTGAGGACGGCCGCGGGCGCGAGCCCGTCAGCGCCTGGGACGCCCTGCGCTCGGGGCCGAGCGCCACGATGACGAGGGCCAGGAGCTGGAGGCCGGCAGCGACGAGGCCGGGGCCCGCCGCCCCGGCACTGGCCAGGGCCTCACCGCCCAAGGCGGCCCCAGCGGCGATGCCGAGGTAGACGGCGGACGTGTTGAGCGAGAGCACCTCGGGCCCCGCCCCCGGCACCATGCCCACGAGCCGGTGGGCCTGGGCCGGGGTGAGGGACCATCCCGCCCCGGCCCAGGCCATCAAGGCGGCGATGGCGATCGGGGCCCCGACCGGCGGCCCGAGGCGGGTGGCGCAGGCGAGGGCGCCGAGGCTCGCGACCAGGGAGACGAGGGCGACCATGATGCATCGCCTCGGGCCGAAGCGGTCCGCGGCGAGGCCGCCGAGGGCGTTGCCGTCAAAGGCTGCCGCTCCGTAGAGGAGAAGGAGGCCGCCCACAGCCGGGCCCCTCCAGCCGCCTGCAGCTCCAAGGATCGGGGCGACGAAGGTGTAGGCGGCAAAGGCACCCGTGATCCACACGAAGGTGGCGCCCCGGTTCGCCGCCACCGCCGGCCCGCGGAGCAGGGCCAGGCGGGACCGCAGCGAGCTGGCCGGGGTGGGTGGTACCCGCGGCAGCGCCACGCCGAGCCCGAGGCCGGCCAGGGCCGACACCACGGCCACGAAGCCGAAGGTGAGCCGCCAGCTGCCGAGGCTCCCGAGCAGGGCGCCCAGGGGAACTCCGAGGACGAGGGAGACGGTCATGCCGGCCAGGACCCGGGACACGGACCGGCCCCGCAGGTCCGGGGGGCTCAGCTGCGCCGCGGCGGCCAGTGCGATCGGGGAGTAGAGGGCGGCCCCGAGGGCGGCCGCCACCCGGGCCACCATGAGGACGCCGTAGCCCGGGGCCAGGGCCCCGGCCAGGTTGGCGCCGGCCAGCACGGCCATGCCGAGGGCGAGGACGCTGCGACGGTCGGCCCGGGACGAGGCAGCCGTGAGGAGCGGGGCCGAGAGCCCGTAGACGACCGCGAACACGCTCACGAGCAGCCCGGCGCCGCTGAGGGTGACGTGCAGGTGATGGGCGATGCCCGGCAGCACCCCGGCGATCACGAACCCGTCGGTCCCGATGGCGAAGGTGCCAAGGGCCAGCACGCCCAGGGACGCGCTCCGGGGGAGGGCCGCAGCGTGGCCGGGTCCAGCTTCACGTGCACGCGCCGGGCCCGGGCGTGGACGGTGGCTCCGTCGACGGAGCGCACCTCGAAGCAGTAGGCGGCGCTGGTCCGGCCGAGAGAGGTCACCCACATCTCGACCGCCACGGGACCCGGTCCCCGGACCGGCTCCAGGTAGAGCACCGACTGCTCCCGCACGACGTAGTGCTGGTCGGGGTTGCGGTACGGGTCGCTCTCCCATCGCCACCCCTGGGCCTCGAAGAAGGCCGAGCTGGCCCGCTCGACGAGGAGGAGATAAGCGGCGTTGTGGAGCACCCCCATGGCGTCGAGGTCGTCGAAGAACACCGACGTGGTCCACACGAAGCCGGGCCTCGCTCCGCCGTCCCGGCGAGCTCCGGGGGACGCCGGGACGGCGGCCACCGGGCCGGCCGCCACCGGCGTCCGGTCCGTCGTTGCGGGTGACAGGGCCATGAAGCCTCCCTTGTGAGAACGGTCGTTCTCAGCGTAACCCCTGTCCGCTCCCCTGGCAAGCCCCTTCTCGAGCGGACGTGACCCTCCCGCGTCCGCCCCAGCCTCTGGGGGCTATGCTGAGAACTGTCGTTCTCATGTGAGACGGAGGAGTGCCGTGGCCACCATGACCGAAGAGGAGGTGAGAGAGGCCATCCTCTCCGCCGCTGACCAGCTCTTCTACGAGCGGGGGTTCCAGTCCGTCCCCATGGACGAGCTGCGGGACAAGGCCGGGGTGCCTCTCAAGCGCATCTATGCATGCTTTCCGTCCAAGGACGACCTCGTGCGCGCCTACCTCGCCCACCAGGACGACCGCTGGCGGGACGGGGTCGAGTCCTACGTGAAGAAGCGCAGCGACGATCCGGTGGAGCAGCTGCTGCTCGTGTTCGACGCGGTCGAGGCCCGGGCCCGCCACCAGGCCCGGTTCCGTGGCTGTGCCTTCCACAACGCCTTCGGCGAGCTGGGCGGCACGTGCCCGGACGCGGTAGCCGTCGTGCGCTCCCACAAGCACCACCTCCGGGACTTCCTCGTCCGGACGGCCCGCCGGGCAGGGCTGCGCCGCCCCGCCGAGCTCGGGCTGCAGCTCCTCCTCCTGGCCGAGGGGGCCCTCATCACGGCCGCCATCGACGACGACCCGGGCGTCCCCCGCCGGGCCAGGGCTGCGGCTGCCGTCCTCGTCGACTCGGCACGATCCGACTCCCCGAGGCAGGACGCGGGAGCAGGGACCCAGGGGATATGAGGGGCCGTACCGCGACCCGGCTCGTCGAGCCCCTGCCCCACGCCCTTCACGGTGGAGCTCCTGATCAGAGCGTGGCCGTGGCGAGGGTCTCGGCCCGGGTGCCCACGAGCCGGATGCCCCGGATCAGGCCGGGGTCGAGGGCGACGGTGGAGCCCCAGGAGCGGTAGCCGGTGGAGACGGTGAAGCTGCCGAGGACGACCGTGCCTCCCCCCTTGGTCTCCAGCTCGCAAGTCACCCGGTGGGGAGGTCCGTCCGCCTCCACTGTCATGAACACCCACGAAGGCTGGCCGGAGTAGACGAACACCTGCCCCACCTCCTGGGCTCCGTGGCGGAGCACGGCCACCGAGATCTCTCGGCCGCCGATGGCGCTCACCACGGCCGGATGCTCGACGCGAAGGGCTGGCTGACCCTGGACGCCCAGCCCCACGCCGGTCCCGACGCCGGCCGCCACCACGGCGACCGCCGCGACCAGGGCCGGCCACCGCCACCAGCGGCTCGAGGGACGGGGGGCCGGCCCCCGCCGGGCCAGCAGGCGCCCCTCGAAGCCCGCCGGCGGTTCGATCTCGGGGCCGAGGCCGAGCAGGGAGTCCCCGACCTCGGCCATGTCCTCGACCAGGGCCCGGCACGACGCGCAGGTCTCCAGGTGGGCCAGGGCACCGGCCCGCTCGATGCCCACGACCACGCCCAAGCCGAGCTCGGGCGCCAGCTCCTGGACCTCGGTGCAGGTGAGGGGGCGCATGCGCTCGTCGCCGCTCACGGCTCCGACCCCTCCTCGGCCATGGTGGCCCGCAGCCTGAGCATCCCGGAGCGGATCCTGGTCTTGGCCGTGCCGAGCGGTATCTCCTCCGAGACGGCGATCTCCTGGGCCGTCTGGCCGTAGAAGGCGGCGAGGACCAGGGCCCGGCGCTGGTCGAGTGGGAGCGCCCCGATGGCCCGGCGCAGCCCGGAGGCGGAGTCGGTGTCCACGGCGGCGTCTTCGGGGCCCTTCGCCCCTGTCTCCAGGTCGATCAGGGTCTCTGGATCGATGGGGATGGCCCGGCGCAGGCGGAGGGAGTCGATGGCCAGGTTGCGGGTGATGGAGAGCAGCCAGGTGGCCACCGAGGCGCGCCTCGGGTCGAAGACCGAGGCATGGCGCCAGGCCCGCAGCATGGCCTCCTGGGCGATGTCCTCGGCCAGGGCGGCGTCCCCCACCAGGCTGAGAGCCAGACCGTAGACCCGGCGCTGGAATCGCCTGACGAAGGCGACCTCCATCCCCGGCTCGCCCAGGGCCAGGCCGCTCAGGAGCGCCTCATCGGACAGACCGTCGGCTGGTGGCCGACGCCGCAACATGACAGAGCATACGAGATGGGGGCTCGGAAGGATTGCAGCTGGCTCAGAGATTGCCGTCCCCATCGCTCGGGCCTCCGTTGTTGTCGCCGTCCCCGTCACCGCCGTTGCCCTGGGGGATGCCCGACGCCTTGGGGGCCGGCTGGGTAGTGGCGGGGGCGGGAGGGCTGGTGGCCGGTGGCGTGGCGTACCCGTAGCCACCGCTGGTAGCGGCAGTGGAGGGGGTGGAGGAAGCCGGCGGGACCCCGGAGCCGGCGGCTCGCCCGGCGGCCGTCACGGCTGCCCAGTGGCCGCCGAAGGTGTCGAGCCCCTGGCCCTTGGCCTGGCCCGGGCCGGAGTCGCCGGCGAAGGTGTAGAGGGGCCAGCGGTCGTAGGTGACCTGGCTGTGGCCGTCGGGCGCCTTGATGGTGCCGAGCAGCGGGGCCTCCAGCCCCAGCCCCGGATGCGCGACGGACACGCCGGCACCGAGCTCGAGGGGCGGCCAGTACTTGGCGCAGCCGCTGGAGGCGGTGCAGGTGACCATCTTCTGCTTGTCGGGGCTGAACAGGTAGAGGGTGCGCCCGGTGGAGGTCACGAGGACCGTCCCCACACCGGCCACCTTGGCGGTGTGGACCGCAGCCGCGCTGGGCGTCGCCCCGGCCGGGGCCTTGGTGCTGGACGTTGGCCGGGCCGCCGCGCTGGTGGTGGACGTTGCCCCGGTGGCGCTGCCGCAGGCCGCGGCCGCGAGGCCCCCGGCCACGACGGCGGCGCCTATCAGGGCGGGCCTGGTCAGCTTCCTCGCGGCACTGGCTTGCTTCAGATCCAGACGGGCGCCGCTCCGGCTCAGACGGGCGCCGCTCCGGCTCTCGGGGCGGCTCGTTCGGTGCTCTCTCATGACTGGGACCTCCTTGGCGATGGTCGGTACTACGGGCCAGGGGTCCCGGGAGATTGGCGGGTCGGTCCTTCAATCCCAGTGGTCCCGTCGGCCGTAGAACCTCGCCGACCCCAAGGAGGTGCAGGCCATGACCGACCATCGAAGGAGCCACTCGCCGGCCCCGATCCCTCGTGACCCGAGAGAAGTCAGGACACGCAGGCTGACGCTCACCAGGCCGACGCTCACCAGGCCGGCGCTCATAGGTGTCGCCGTCGTGGGCGGGGGCCTCCTGGCAGCGGCCTGCGGCAGCGCCATAGGGTCGACGCCCAGGCCCGCGACGGCCGCGGCCGCGAAGGCCAAGGCCGTGTCCCCCCGTCCCGCCAGGGCGAAGACCGCGACCCGCTCCGCCGGGGCAAGGGCGGTCGGCGGGACGCGCGAGGCGGTCACCTTGCGCACCGCCAGGGTGGCCGGTGTGGGGACGGTCCTCGTGACCTCCACGGGGCGCACCCTCTACCTGTTCAGCCCCGACAAGCAGAAGATGGTCACCTGCACGGCCTCCAGCGGCTGCGCCAAGTACTGGCCGCCCCTCGAGCTCGGCGCCGGCGTGTCCGTCGCTCATCCCGGGCGGGGGCTGGAGGCCCCGCTGCTCGGCACGATCGAGGCGCCTGACGGCCACAGCCAGGTCACCTACAACCACTGGCCGCTCTACACCTTCGCCGGCGACTCCGGCCCGGGGCAGGCCAAGGGCCAGGGGCTCGACACCTTCGGCGGCGGCTGGGCGGCCGTGACCGCCTCGGGCCAGGGCGTGGGCCCCACCGCCGGGCCGACGACTCCCTCACCTCCACTCCCGACCACGATGACCCCCTCGCCGGCGGCCACCATGACCCCGCCTCCGGCCACCCCGTCCCCGCAGCCCACCACCACGACGACGCCCGAGCCGCCGCCGCCCACCACGGCGACCACTCAGCCGCCGCCGCCTCCAACCACCACGACCACCCAGCCGCCGCCGCCTCCAACCACCACGACCACCCAGCCGCCACCGCCCACGTCGGCCATCCCTCAGGGCAACGGCGGTGACGGGGACGGCGACAACAACGGAGCGCCCAGCGATGGCGACGGCGACGTCTGACTCCTCAGGTGGCCTCGTGCTCCTGGGTGAGCAGGGCCGAGGTGATAGCACTTTTGGTCGTCCTACGACGCGAACCGCTATCACCTCGGCCGGGCCGGCCGGCCGTGTCCCCCCCGCCCCCGATCAGAACTCGGTGACGGCCGTGATGTCGGCCTGCAGCTTCTTGTACTCGGCGGAGTTCGTGATGGGCAGGAGGGACATGAGCTTGCCCATGTTGCCGGTGACCTTGACCCGGCCCTGCATGAAGGCGGCGTTCGCGTCCAGCTCGCCCCGCTGGATCTTCATGGCATCCTCGTAGGACTGGGTGAGCGTGACCTCGGCGTCGGGCAGCTCGCCCAGCTGCGACTCGAGGAGCTTCCCGTCCTGGAGGACCCAGTAGTACTTGATGTCGCCGTCGGGGCCCCCGGTGACGACGTACTGCATCCGGGCCGTGGCCCCTGGGCGGTCGGGCTGGCCCTCTGACATCGACCTGCCCTCGTCCAGCCACGCCTGCGTCAGCCACTTGGCCATGTGCGAGCCTTCCCTCCCTCTGGTCCGTGGATCACGACGCCGTCACTGTAACCTCTGTGCTCCTCGGGTAGCCGAGCACCGGCCGAGCACGCCAGGAGCCGCCCCCCCCCCGGGCCAGACAGTCACTGACCCTTCGCACGCGCCCCGGCCCGCCAGACTGGGAAACCTCGACACCAGACTTCAGTTCCTTCCCGCGATCCCCTGTTCCATCACCTCTGAAGCTGAAGTCTGACCTAACTAAGGGCTGGGCTTGTGGATCTCGCTCCAACGTCTTCCCGGCCGGCCCGTCTCGGGTCAGGCTGGGTTCCGAGCCGTCGACGGGTGACCACTTCGCCGACCAGGGCCACCGAGCCCTGGATCTAGACCGTGGCCCCGCCGGTGGTGAGGAGGGCCTGACCACTGGTGGGATGACGTTGCCGTGGAGCACTGATCCATTAGGTCGCAGGCTGTGTCCTTCTCCGGCTCGTAAGACCGACAGGACCGAACCAAGGAGGGACACATGATCTTCGTAGGCGACGACTGGGCCGAGGACCACCACGACGTGGCGATCCTGGACGAGGCCGGCAAGGCGCTGGTGAGACACCGCCGGCTGCCCGAGGGGGTGGCCGGGATCGCCGAGCTGCACGAGCTGATCGCCGGCTTCGCCGAGGACCCCGCCCAGGTGGCGATCGGCATCGAGACCGACCGGGGCCTGTGGGTGGCCTCGCTCGTGGCCGCCGGCTACGCCGTGTACGCCGTCAACCCCCTGGCCGTGGCCCGCTATCGGGAGCGCCACAGTGTCTCTGGGGCCAAGTCCGACCCCGGCGATGCCTCCACCTTGGCCGATCTGGTGCGCACCGACCGCCACCACCATCGCCAGGTGGCCGGGGATACCGAGGGCGCCCAGGCCCTCAAGGTGCTCGCCCGGGCCCATCAGCGGCTCATCTGGGACCGCCGCCGCAGGTCAACCGGCTACGCTCGATCCTGAGAGAGTTGTTGAGCGGTTGGCCCCCAGCGCCGCCAGGAACCGCCCCGCCCCGCCAGGGCTGGAGGCTTCGTGAGTGACCTCCCAGCCAGTGTGGCAGAGAAGGCGCCAGGCTGGCAACCGAAGCACCCGTTTGGGCTTTCCTTTCGCTTCGCGACGAGGGCAGGAGGAGCGGGTCACGACACCCCCCCCCGGGGCAGCCCCAAAGCCGCCTCCAGTTGACGCCGGATCATCCGCCAGAGAAGATGATCACGACCGGCCAAAGGGCCCCGAGGCGGTCCCTACCTTGTGGCAACAGGGTGGTCCCATAGACCTCGCAAGCGACATCGCGGCCCGATCTTCACATCTCGTGAAGCCAGCCTCCAAGTCCACTCATTGAAATGACGTCCCATATCCGTCAGCACCCTTCGCAGCCGCTCTCACCCTCCCATCCGATGTCGAAGGCGCGTCGAAAGGTAGAGCGCCGTCCCTATGGGGACAATAATGAGCCCGACGACCAGCACCACTCCCACAATAGGCGGCAACGACAATCCCGCTCCGCCGGTGCACGTCATCTGGCTCGGGGCGAGGGCCCCGGCTGGAGGATCCCTCCACACACTCCAGTGCTGTGCGTGCCATAGAGTAGAAGACCGAGACCCGCAGCCAGGCCGCCTGGGACAAGAAAAGTACCGATCAGCCGCTCCTCGAGGGTCCAGGGTCCCCTGCCCCAGAGCAGCACCAAACCGAGCACCCAGCCCAGAACGGGAAGGACGACTCCACCCACGAGAAGCAGCCAAACGGCCAGCCGGTCCATCCATGATGTTCGGTCGCTGCTCATGGCCACCCTCCCATCTAGCCCGGACAGTCGTTCACGAGCCCAGAATGGTACAATCGATATACGTCCCACCGTCGCCGAACGTGTTGTTCGGGTGGGCTGTCATCTTGTAGTAGTAGGCGTTGGATTCCTTCGCGGGGCCCCAGCCAATGGAGGCGCGGTATTGGCTGATATCGGTCCCGCTGCTTCCGTTCGCCCCATAGGAGTTGTTGTAGTACGGGTCGCCAGGATCAGGGCCCCAAACCGGGACCTGTCCCCCCCTATACATACTGGGGGCAGCGATATTCGTGATCCGTGAATAGTTGCCGCTGAACCCCTCGTAGACGTTGAACCAGCTAGTGTCGGCTCGGTAGATCGTCTCGCAGGCACCTCCCGTAATGGAGTACACGGTATTCCAGGTAGTGGCTGGGCTTTGACTGGAAGCTGGCGTGGCAGGCCCGGCACCGATCGTTTCGGTGACGGTGACAGCCACTGGGGTGACTGCCAGTTCCGCCCCGCTCGGTCGCCGACGTTCTGGGATCAGCCAGGGCTCGCTGGACGGCGTCCTTGTTGGAAAGAGGAATCGTCTGCGTTACAGTCTGACCGGGCTGAAGAGTCCCCAGGTCCACCGTCACGCGCCGCGCTACGAACTGTGGCTGCGTGTCGGGGGACGTCGTCGTGGGGCTGGCGTGTGCGGCGGCGACGTCGACCAAGGCCAAGGGGACGACAAGCATGCCGCTGAGCGGGGCCACGCAGCATAACCGGAACCGCAGACTCGAGATGGTCCGCCAATGAGCGGCACCGGATTTCTGTTGGCCGGCCTCTCTCATTTGAACATCCTTTCCCTGTTCTCGGCGTTCCGACAGCTACGTGAGATATCATGGCCCTCACCAGGACGGAGACAATGGGGGAGGGCCCCAGGGTTTTGACCCCGCGACCCCAGGCCTGGTCAAGGCACCTAGCTGCCCGGACCCGCGTCCCGTGCCATCATGAAGGCGGTCCCGATCTGTCGGGACCATCGCCGGGCACGGGCTCAGCCGTCGGTCCGCCGGGCCCGAGGGCCTCGGGCAGTTGCTGGCGCCGGCGGATCTGCAGCTTGCGGTAGGTGTTGGCGAGATGCCACTCCACCGCCTTGGTGGTGACGAACAGGGATTGTGCGATCTGGCGGTTGCTGAGGCCGTCGGCGGCCATCTGGGCCACCCTGCGCTCGCTGCCGGTGAGGGCGTCGGGGCCGCTTATGGCCAGGCGACGGGGCCGGTCCCCCAGGCGGATGAGCTCGTCTCGACCACGGGTGGCGAGGGCCCAGGCCCCGAAGCCCAGGGACAGGTCGATGCCGGCCCCCAGCAGCCGGCGTGCCTCCACTCGCCGGCCGGTCCTTCCCACGGCCGCTCCCAGCTCGACAAGGGCCCGTGCCCGCTCCACGTGGGCGTGGGACTGCTCCAGCAGCGCTACAGCCTCCTCGCCCAGGCGCACCGCCGTCGGCCCTCGCTCCACCATCGCCGCCGTCCGGCGAGCCTGACCCATGACCGACAGGGCGCCGACCGAGTCGGCCAAGGCCATCTCCTCGGCCACAAGGGCCCGAGCCCGCCCCATCTCGCCCACGAGGATGGCGGCTCTCACGGCCTCGGAGCGCCAGGGCAGCACCACCGTCGCCGTCCGGACGGCCATGGCCGCCAGCAGCTCACCGGCAAGCAGCAAGTCGGTGAGCGCCTCCTCGGGCCGGCCCTGGGCCAGGCGCAGGCGCCCCCGAGCCGTGAGCAGGAAGGGGACTTCGAGGGAGGTCCCGGACCCCTCGCCGGCGGGTCGCTGCAGGACGCCGTCGGCCCGTTCCAGGTCCCCCCGGTCGACCAGGTGACTGGCCCAGAAGGCCTGGAGACCGCCGGTGAAGAGGTCCCAACCCAGCTCACGGGCCTCGAGGGCGGCCTCGAAGTCCGCTTCGGCCTCGGCCAGCCGGCCGAGCAGGTGGAGGGGCACGGCCCGGCAATAGCTGGCCGTCGCAAAGTCCAGGGCCGAGCCGGACCGCCGGGCGTCGTCGAGCACCCGGGAAGCGATGGCCACCGCCTGCTCGTACTCGCCCACGGCAACGAGGGCGCGGTTGAGAAGGGTCCAGGCGTGCCCGGTGGAGCCGTCCGTGCCGAGGATGTCTCCTCCACCCCAGGCCCGCACGGCCAGCTGGGCCACCTCGGCGGCCGCCGCTCCACCGTAGGCTCCCTGCAGAGCCAGCTGGGCCAGCGCCGACCGCTCCCGGACGGTGTGGTCGGGGCCATGCCCCTCCAGGACGGCAGTGGCTGCAGCCAGCTCGGAGCCCCCCACTGGGGACCGGAGGGAGCTGATGCTCACCAGTGACGCTCGAAGCTCCCGGGCGAGCACCTGGTCTCCCTCTCCCAGGTCCGCCAACCCGGCCTGGAGCACCTCGATGGCCTCCTGGTGCCGACCGTGGCCATGCAGGGCCCAGCCCAGCTGCAGGCAGAGCTGGGAGCGCCTCGACGGGTCGCCCACCGAGGCGACCGCCGCCCTCAAGGTCTCGAGAGCCTCCGGGCTACCTGCCTTGGCCTGCGCCTCGCCGAGCTCAGCCAGGACCTCGGAGCGGGTGGCCGTGCCGGGCGGCTCGGCAAGGGCCCGGCCGAGCAGCCTGGCCGCCGGGGTGGGCGCTCCACGGGCCAGCTCCCGTCGGGCCACCCGACGGAGGACGTCGACGGCCCAGGGATCAGCCCGGGGCGGGGCGGCGAGGAGGTGGGCGGCCAACGTCTCCAGGGGGACCCCCTCCCCGGCGAGCAGGTGCGCGGCCCGTAGGTGGGCGTCGCCGGCATCGCCTGGCGGCTGGTCAGCAAGCACCACGGCCCTGGTCAACCTGTGGGCGAAGTTGAGGGGCTCCCCGGGCTGCAGGATCGCCTCGTCGGCCAGGGCACTGGCGAGGGAGCTCGCCTCGGTGGGCTCCAGACCGGCGAGGGCAGCCGCGTGGCGCAGAGGGACCGCCTCGCCGAGCACGGCCAGGGCCCTGGCCAGCGTGGCCGCCCCGGGTGGAAGACGGGCGAGGCGGCTCCCCACGGCCCGCAGGACCGCCTCGGGCACCAGCTCCTCCACGACCAGCGGCAAGGCTGCGGCCGGCCTCGTGCGTGTCCCGGCCACCTCGCGGAGGAGCTCCCTCAGGAGGAACGGGTTGCCCCCGGTGGCCCGGGCGCACGCGACACAGAACTCCTCCTCGGCAGAGGGGAAGGGCCCATCTCGCACCAGCTGAGCCACACCTTGCTTGCTGAGGGGGGCAGGATGGAGCACCTGGGTGGACGGGTGGCCGCGCAGGGTAGCGAGGAGCTGGGCTCGCAGGGTCGCCACCTGGTCCTGATTCACTACGTGTTGCGGCGGACGGGCGGCCACCACGAGCGTCACTGGCAGTTGGCGGACCCGCCGGGCCAGGTAGGAGAGGAAGCGGAGGGAGGCGCCGTCACACCACTGCGCATCGTCGACCAGGATCGTAGACGAGCCCCCCGTCGCCACTTCGTGCCCGGGCAACGGTCTCGGCAATGGCGTGGGTTTCGGCGTCTCGTTCCACCAGCTCGATCTGGGACAGAGTCGCTCCTCCCGCACGCCACCCGCCAGGAATCGTACTGGAGGCTCTCCCGCCAGCCCCCGCCTACGAGGCCACCCGGTCCCGGACGCCGGCGAAGAGGTCCTCCTCCAGCTTGCCAGGAGCCCGGCCCGGCGGGCGCCGGCCGGTCAGGTCGCGGGCGAGCGCATATTCCTCGAAGGGGTGCACCGTCCGGGCCACCTCGGGCGGGAGCCCGAACCACCACGACGACGTCGGGTCGACCTGTGTCCGGTGGGCCAGCAGCGCCTCCGCCCTGACGTCGGCCCAGGGCGAGACGTCGATGCTGGTCGTGATGGTCCCGTCGTTGGACGGCCGGTCCAGCCAGTCCTTCGGGAAGGGGGACTCCATGCCCAGCTCCAGGAACTTCTCGTGGGTCGCCACCATCCTGGCCCGCGACCACACCGTGTAGTAGAGCTTGCTCGCCTGCCACGGCTCCCCCGTCCCCGGGTATGCGTCGGGATCGGCGGCGGCCTCGAAGGCGGCCACGCCGACCTCGTGGACCCGGAGGTGGTCGGGATGGGGGTAGCCCCGCTGGTCGTCCCCGTAGGTGACCACGACCTGGGGGCGCTCACGGCGGACGGCGGTGACCAGGCGGCCCACCGCCTCCTCCAGAGGTGCCCGGGCGAAGCAGCGGGGGTCGTCGTTGGCCGGAGTGCCCGGCATGCCGGAGTCCCGGTAGCCGAGGAGGACCACGTCGTCGTAGCCGATGACGGCGGCGGCCCTGGCCAGCTCGTCCCGCCGCACCTGGGCCAGGTTGTCCCTCACCTCGGGCCGGTCCATGGCCGGGTTCAGGATGTCGCCCTCCTCGCCGCCGGTGGCGCAGACCAAGACGGTGCGGACACCGTCCGCGTGGTAGCGGGCGACGGTGGCCGGGCCCTTGGACGACTCGTCGTCGGGGTGGGCGTGGACGGTGAGGAGGCAGAGGCGCTCGTCCATGCCCGTCAACCTACCGGTGCCGGGCCCCCGCTCCCACCGCCCGGAGCGCCCTCGGGCCCCCACGCCGGCGGGGCCCGCCCGAGGTGCTCCGAGACCTGCGCCAGGACCCGCGCCGGGGCCAGGCTGGTCTCGTCCCCCTCGCCCAGGTAGAGGCGCGGGACGAGGGCGGCCACCCCGTCTGCCTCCCACCGGGCGCCATTCCGCTCCTCGGCCTGCAGCGCCGCCGCGAGCGGGCCCAGGTCGACCCTGGGGGCGACCGGGCGGCTCACGATCCGCACCCAGCTCTCGTAGCGGAGCACCAGCTCGGGGCGGCCCCCCTGCACGACCAGGAGGCGCAGGCACGAGGTTGCGTTGTGGACGGCCGCAGGGTGAAGGGCGCGGTCGGCCCGCCCGGTGAAGCGGGTGGCCAGCGCAGCCGGGCGGCCGGCGGGGACGGTGACCACGGCCAGGTCCAGCCCTGGCACCTCGTCGATCGTCACCTCGCCGCCGGCGATGGCCGCCTCGGTGGCGGCACACGAGGCGTCCTCCTCTGCCCACAGGTCCCGGTGCCGGCCCGGGCGGTCGACCAGCTCGGGCAGCCTCCCCAGCAGCTCGGTGGCCAGCGCCGCGGTGCGCTCCCCGTACGAGGGGGCGAAGGTGGCCGCCGGCAGGGGCGACCGGTCCGGGTCGGCGAGGGTGGCGAGGGCGAAGCTGACCCTCGCCATGTCCCGGTCGGTGAAGGTGGCGAAGTCCCCTGCCCGGGCCACCTCCACCAGCCCGGCCGCCCGGGCCGCGGCCTCCTCGGGGGCCACGAGGGCGTGCAGCGACACCAGGCCGTCCTGGTCCAGGTGGTCGATGGACGCCACCTCGGCCCCCGGCCAGCGCCCCGGGCGGCGCCGCCACCGCATGGCGATCTCCGCCGAGAGGTCGGCCCGCAGCGGCACAGGCGTCGGCGTGGCCGGCCAGTGCGACAGCGTGAGCAGAGTTCCAGGCGCCGGCGCACCGTCCACCATCACGTTGGGTCGCCCGTCCAGGGAGGAATGAGGCTCGTAGCGGATCGGCCTCTGTGCCCACCCACGCCGGCCCCGCCCGTCCCGCAGGCCCGGCGGTCCCGGCAAGCTCGGCCTGCCCGGGGGGCCCGGCGCGCCCTGTCCCTCGTGCGGCGCCGTCCCTCGGGCCGTCCTCCGGGTCGTCAAGGAAGGGCGTCGATGCGCCCGGCCAGGTCCAGGTCCGCCTGGGTGATGCCCCCGGCAGAGTGGGTGGACAGGCGGAGGGTGACGGTGTCCCAGCGGATGTCGATGTCGGGATGGTGGTTGGCCGCCTCGGCCAGCTCGCCGACCCGGTCGACGTAGTCGAGGGCGCCCCGGAAGCCCTCCGACTTGTGGACCTTGACCAGCTCGTCTCCCTGGCGGCCCCAGGCCAGGCGGGTGAGGCCGGTGGCGATGGCGCCTTCGTCGAGCAGCTCGGCCATTACGGCCACGACCCTACAGGTTGGCGGTCGCGTCGTCGAGGAGGTGGGCGAAGCGGCGCTCCGCCTCGGCGCGGCGCGTCGGGACGTGCTCGCTCGGGACCTCGACCGGTGAATAGCCCTTCAGCACCTGGCGGGCCACGGTGACGCGGTGGACCTCGTCGGGGCCGTCGTATATGCGGGCGGCCCGGGCCGCCCGGTACATGTGCTCGAGGGGGAGGTCCGTGGAGAAGCCGAGGGAGCCGTGGACCTGGATCGCCCGGTCGATCACGTCGTAGAGGACCTTGGCCCCGAAGAACTTGATCATCGCGATCTCGACCCGGGCGGCCGGGGCCCCCACCTGGTCCATCTTCCAGGCCGCGTGGAGGGTCATGAGGCGCGCCGCCGTCATCTCGGCCATGGAGTCGGCCACCCAGTTCTGGACCGTCTGCTTCTCGGCCAGGTAGGAGCCGTGGACGTAGCGGGACACGGCCCGCTCGCACAGCATGTCGAAGGCCCGCCGGGACTGACCCAGCCAGCGCATGCAGTGGTGGATGCGCCCGGGGCCGAGGCGCTGCTGGGCCAGGCGGAACCCGTCCCCCTCCCGGCCCACCAGGTTGTCGTAGGGGACCCGGACGTCGTGGTACACGACCTCGGCGTGCGAGCCGAAGCGCCCGAAGCCGGGGGCGGGGTCCTCCATCGTCGGTATGTCCCTCACGATGTCGACGCCGGGGGCGTCGGCGGGGACGACGATCATCGACGAGCCCTGGTAGGGATGGACGTCGGGGTTGGTCACGGCCATCACGATGAGGAAGTCGGCCACGGATGCGTTGGAGGAGAACCACTTGTGGCCGTTGAGGATCCACTCGCCGCCGTCCCGCACGGCCGTGGTCCGTAGCAGGGTGGGGTCGGCGCCGGCGCCGGGCTCGGTCATCGAGAAGGCGCTGTGGAGGCGCCCGTCGAGGAGGGGCTGGAGCCAAAGGGCCCGCTGCTCCTCCCTCCCGCTCGCCTCGATGCCGATCGCCAGGAGCTCGGCGTTGCCCGAGTCGGGGGCGTTGTTGCCGAAGACGAACGGCGCGTACGGCGACTGGCCCAGGATCTCGTGCATGAGGCCGAGCCTCACCTGGCCGAAGCCGCCGCCTCCCAGCTCGGGCGGCAGGTGGGCCGCCCAGAGGCCCCGCTCCTTCACCTGGTCCTGGAGCGGGGCGACGGCGCGGAGGTAGCTCTCGTGGGCGAGGCCCAGGGTCTCCAGCGGGAAGATCTCCTCCCGCACGAAGCCCCGCATCCACTCCAGCTTCTCCTCGAACTCCGGCTCGGTCGAGAAGTCCCACGCCATCGCCGAGACCCTACGCGGCGGGGCGCCGGCTGGGTCGTGGGCGGGGGCGCCGGCTGGAGGGCGCCGGCTGGCCCGCGGGCGTGGGCGGGGGCGC
>JBOGGR010000264.1:0-2879 GCA_050744025.1 Acidimicrobiales bacterium | reverse complement strand
GCGCCGTGGTGGTGGCGGTCGGCGCCGTGGTGGTGGCGGTCGGCGCCGTGGTGGTGGTGGTCGGCGACGTCATGGTGGTGGTCGCCGACGTCATGGTGGTGGTCGCCGTGGTGGTGGTCGCCGTGGTGGTGGTCGGGGGGGTGGCCGCAGCCCAGTTGACTGGCCCCAGCCAGAGCAGGGCGGTCGCCCCGGCGCCGGCGGCGGCGGCCTGCCAGCCCAGTGCGGCCAGACGGCGAGTACCGCCCCCGGATGCGTCGCCTCGGTGCAGCGATCGGCGGGGCGGGGGGTTGGGATGGTCCGTCACGGGCTCCGGGGACCGTCACGGGCACGAGACGGCTGCCGCCAGCCTCCGCCCTCGCCAGGCTTGCCGGCCCGACTCTAGACCGGGCGAGGGGCGCGCGCTCGTCGGCCGCGACGCCGGGCCGAGCCGATGAAGGTCAGGACGCCGGCTGGGAGTCGAGGTGGGAGAGGACCCGCTCTGCCGCCTCGTAGGGGTCCAGGCGGCGCCCAGCCAGGTCGTCGCGCACCGGCTCGAGCTCGGGGTCGGCCAGGACCCGGTGAGCCCGTTCCTCCAAGCGCCGGGACACGATTCCCCTCAGCTCGGCCTCGAGGCGGGAGGTCCGTCTGCTGGCCAGCCTGCCGCCGGAGTCCAGGAACGACCGGTGCCGCCCGATCGCCTCCCAGACCTCCCCCACTCCCTCGCCGGTCACGGCGACGGCCTCCACGATCGGAGGCCGCCACTCGCCCAGCTTGGACAGCTCCAGCGTCATCTCGAGGTCCCTCCTCAGCTCCCTCACCCCGGGCCGGTCGGCCTTGTTGATGACGAAGACGTCGGCGATCTCCAAGAGGCCGGCCTTGTTGGCCTGGATGCTGTCCCCCGACCCCGGCGTCACGACCACGACCGTGGTGTCGGTGGCCCCTACCACCTCGACCTCCACCTGGCCCACCCCGACGGTCTCGACCAGGACAAGGGGCAGGCCGGCGGCGTCGAGGACACGGATGGCCTCGAGCACGGCGAGGGCCAGTCCTCCGAGGTGGCCCCTGGTGGCCATCGACCTGATGAAGACCCCCGGGTCGAGGGCGTGCTCCTGCATCCTGACCCGGTCGCCGAGCAGGGCCCCGCCCGAGAAGGGCGAGCTCGGGTCGACGGCCAGGATGCCGACCTCGGTGCCATCCTCCCTCAGGTGGGCGATCAGGCGATCTGTGAGAGTGGACTTACCCGCTCCGGGCGAGCCAGTGATGCCGACCGCGTATGCCGATCCTCCCAAGGGGAACGTGAGCCGCCCCACCTGCCGAGCCGGCTCGCCGCCCCGCTCGACCAGGGAGACGAGCCGGGCCAGGGCGGCCCGGTCCCCCTTGGCCGCGGCGGTCACCAGCGTCTCGGGGTCGGCTCGTCGCACTGGCCTAGTCCACCCGAGCCACGTCGGCCCCGAGGAGGGCCAGCTTGCCCGCCAGGTCCTCGTAACCTCGGTCCACGTGGTGGGCGTGGGAGACCAGCGTTTCCCCCTCGGCCCTCAGGCCGGCCAGCACCAGGGCGGCGCCGGCCCGGATGTCCGGAGCCCGGACCTGGGCGCCGGAGAGCCGCTCCACGCCCTGGACGACGGCGTGATGGCCCTCGGTGCGGATGTTGGCCCCCATCCGGCGCAGCTCGTCGATGTAGCCGAACCGGCCCCGGTACAGGTTCTCCGTCACGATCGCCGCGCCGCTCGCGACGGTGAGCAGGGTGATCACCATGGGCTTGTAGTCCGTGGCCACGCCGGGGTACGGCAGGGTGGCGACGTCCACCGGCCGGATGCGACCCGACGACGCGGCCCACAGCCCCTCGCAGGCCGGCGAGATGCGCATGCCCATCTCGCCCAGCTTGGCGATCAGCATGTCCATGTGCTCGGGCCTCGCCCCCTCCACGACGATCTCGCCCCCGGCCATGCCAACGGCGGCCAGGAACGTGGCCGCTTCGACCCGATCGGGGATTACCCGGTGTGAGGCCGGCTCCAGGACGTCCACCCCTTCGATCTCGATGTGGGAGGTGCCGGCGCCCGAGATCCTGGCTCCCATCTGGCTGAGGAAGGCAGCCAGGTCCGAGACCTCGGGCTCCCTCGCCGCGTTCTCGATCACCGTCGTCCCCTTGGCCAGGGCCGCAGCCATGACCAGGTTGTCCGTGGTGGTGTGGCTCGGGAACTCGAGGACGATGCGGGCCCCGGTCAGACGGCCGGCCCGGCCCTCCACGTACCCGTGGGAGGTCTCGAACGTGGTGCCCATGGCCTCCAGGCCCCGCAGGTGGAAGTCGATGGGCCGGGCCCCGAAGTCGTCGCCTCCCGGCATGGACACCCTGGCCCGACCGAGGCGCGCCAGGAGGGGCCCGAGCACCACCACCGAAGCCCTGATCCGCTCCACCAGCTCGTATGGGGCCTCAGGGGCGAGGTCGGCCGGGGTGTCGACGACCAGCTCGTGGTCGCCGGTCGGGGTGACCACGGCCCCCAGCGCGCCCAGCAGCTCGGCCATGATGTCCACGTCGACGATCCGGGGGACGTTCGTCAGGCGGTGGCGACCTTCGGCCAGCAGGCAGGCGGCCATGAGCTTGAGCACGGAGTTCTTGGCCCCCGCCACCCGGACGGTCCCCGACAGGGGCGGCCCGGGGCGGACGCGGAAGCGGTCCATGGCAGCCAGTATGGCCGGCCGGGCCCGGGGCGGCGAAGCCGGCCGGGGGCCCTGCGCGGGGGCGCAGCCGGCGAGGGGGCGCAGGGCTCCGGGCAGCCGGCCGGGGCTCCGCCGCCGGGGCGAAGCCGCCGGGGGTTCGGTATCGTCGCCGCCATGACCAGCCCGCGGATGGCTCCCGACCGCAACCTGGCCATGGAGCTGGGGCGGGTCACCGAGTCCGC
>JBOGGR010000263.1:0-4164 GCA_050744025.1 Acidimicrobiales bacterium | reverse complement strand
CCCGGGAGCAGCTCTATCGAGGCCGGCACCATCCACAGCGGCCGGGGGAATGGGACCACGTGAGCCGTCTCGGGGTCGACCATGGCCAGCTCGTCGGTCAGGTAGGAGCAGCCGGCCCAGGTCAGGCCGGCCGCCAGCGTCGACTTCCCGGACCCGGAGGGGGCGGGGAGCAGCACCGCCCGGTCCTGCCACGAGACGGCGCCGGAATGAAGGGCCAGGTACGCGCCCGCCCCGATGGCCCCCTGGGTGACCTCCCACATGATCCGGTCGACCATGGTCGGGAGGTCGATGCGGGTGACGTCCTGGTCACCCCCCCACGAAGCGCTCCACAGGTCCGGGGCCTCGGGGTGGCCGGTGACGTGGTAGGTGACAGGGGTTCGGTCTGTTTCGCCCTCACTCGCGCGAAATGGGGCCAGGAGGCGGTCGAGCAGCGTGGCCACTTCCGGAGCGTCCGCCCGCACCCGGAACGCGAAGCCGCCGGCGCGGTACTCGTGCTCTGCCGGGCCCGGCCCGAGTCCATCGGCGCTCACTATAGGTCACGATACCGGTGGCGCCCGGCACCAAGGAACGGTGGGATCCACCACGGGTGGTCCGCTGACGTAGGAATTTTCACGCAATCGCCGTATGCCGCACGCGTGGGGAGTCCGTACGATGAGGACGTACCGGCGGCACTGACGTCCCCGGCGAGACCATTCGCCGGCTGATCGGTGGCCAGAAGGAGAGAGACATGTCAGACGACATCGAGGAGGGCGGTCCCCGCCACATCTCACGGCGCACGCTGATCAAGGGTGGCGCCGTCGTCGGAGGGACGATCTGGGCGGCGCCCGTGATCGAGAGCCTCGTCAGCGGGGCCGGGGCCGAGACCACGGCTTCGGGCGGCTCTCACTGCTGCTCGTGCTCCGGCGCAACGACCAGCAAGACCGCCTACTGCCAGGATCCGGCGGGCGCGGGCAGCGCCGCCGCCTGCAAGAGCACGTGCAAGGGCATGGGCTTCACGACCTACACGTTCTGCTCCGTCGCCCCCGGAGGCGGGAGCTTCGGCTGCTCCGGAGGCACGCCGTCCAACTGTACTGTGGTAGCTCCGGCCACATCGGCCGACTGCACCACCGCATCTACGACCTGAGCCGACAGGGAGCGCCCTCCAGGCGCTCCCGGAGAGCCACGCCTCGGGCGGGGCCGAGCAGGTCGTGTCGTCGCTGTGCCGGGCGGGGGACCGGCGAGCATGGACGACTGAGCCGCACACCTCGTGTGCGGCTCCAGACCTGAGCGGCCCCCTCGAGGCGGCGGGGGTCACGGTCCACTTCCTCGGGGCCCGGAGCCACTGACCTGCGGCGGGCAGGTCGGCTCCGGGCCCCGCTGGCGGTGGGCCGCTCCGGCGTCGCCACAGCAGACGAGAGCCAGGTCAGGTGACGAGGACGACCGGCAGGCCCTCACGCTTCGCCACAGTGGACAACGGTCCGTCCATGGTGTGGAGCACGGCATGCTCCCGGATCGCCAGGGCCACGTAGCAGGCGTCGTAGGCCCGGCTCTGGCCCAGGCGGCCGGCGACGTCGAAGACCTGGCCAGGTGGGGGGAGGGCCCGGTACGTGAGCTGCATGTTCACGAAGCCCCGGCCCTTGGCCTCCAGGGTCTCGGCGTCGATGACCCCCAGCCTGTAGGTCCTCCAGAGGGCGTTCAGGACCTCGGCGGCGAGCAGGTGAGGAGCGAGCACGCGCTCGTCGTCCTCGGCCCATGCGGCGAAGCACCGGTGGGCCGCAGCTCGTTGGACAGGCTCACCTGCCAGGAGCTTGACCACCAGGTTGGCGTCGACGACTACCGCCATGCTCGATCGTCGAGGTTCTCGCGTTCGCTGGCCAGAAGCGCGTCGACGTCCAGGCCTTCTTCGCCGGCCCCTCGGCGGGCCAGCTCGTCCAGGGCCGCCGCCCGTCGGGATCGGCGCCGGCGGGGCCGGGCAGGCTCGTCGGCCACACCGACGGGGGTGAGGGGCGGGTTGTCGGGGCCGAATCCGTGGCGGGCGAGGAACTCCTCGATGGAGCCGTAGCGTCTACGGATCACCACGGCCTCGGCAGCCCGGTCGTGCCCGGAGTGGAACAGCCGGCCCGGGGGAGACGGCGCCCCGCAGGCGGGACAGCGGCTGGGTACCTTGGCGGAGTGGTGCACAGTGGGAGCATAGCACCCGGGATTAGTCGGCTAATCCCGGGTTGCACTGTTCTCGTCAGCAGTCCACCGCGGCTCGAAGCGCTGCGCAGGCTTCGGCGAGCCTGCCGGGCTGCAAGGCGCACGCTCGCTCGACGAGGAAGGCCTTGGCCACCACCCGGAGGTTGTCGAAGCTCGCGGCGCACTCGGCTGGCATGCCGTCGTCGGGGCCGAGGGGCAGCTCCGTGGGGATGCCCCGGATGGTGCGCGTCACGGGGGCAGCCAGGACGCTGTGGAGGACCGGTATCGCCGCTGGTCTCGTCATGACGAGGAAGGGCCGGCGCCCGAGGTCTGCGATCTCTCCCCACCAGACCTCGCCCCGGCGGGGCTCCGTCACCAGGGCTCCTCGGCTATCGCGTCTCGCAGTGATGCGATCGCGGCCGAGGTCTCCGCCTTGCTGGCGGGAATGCGACTGTAGCCGGCGACGATCGCTCGGTCGGTGCGCTGTCGCTGGTGCAGCTCCACGACCGCCTCCATGCCCGCCCGCACGGCAGCGGCCCGGCTCTCGTAGATCCCCTCGGCCACGAACTGGTCGACGGCTCCGAGGAGCTCCTCGGGGACACGGACGGCGATCTGCTCTGTGGCCATGTCCCGTAGCATACCAGACTGGTATGTCATACGGGATGGCCACCGGCACTGCCGCCGGCAGTAGGGTCCGGGGCCGATGACCCTGGAGGACCGAGGAGCGCAGGGGAAGACGAGGGCGGCGGAGCCTCGCCGCGTCCTCCACCTCATCAAGGGGCTGGCCCTCGGGGGGGCCGAGCAGATCGTGTCGTCGCTGGCCCGGGCCGGGGACCGGGGCAGCTTCGACTACCAGGTGGCCTACGTGGTGCGCGGCCTGGACGACCTGGTCGGTCCCCTCGAGGAGGCCGGGGTCACGGTGCACTGCCTCGGGGCCCGGAGCCACTACGACCTGCGGTGGGCGGCCCGGCTCCGGGCCCTGCTGGTGGAGGGCCGCTTCGACGTGCTCCACACCCACCTGCCCTACACGACGGGCATCGGGAGGCTGGTCGTCCGCTCCCTTCCCGCCGGGAGCCGACCTCGCCTGGTCCACACGCAGCACAACATCTGGCAGCGCACCAGCACAGTGGCCCGGGCCCTCGGGCGGTTGACCTGGCGCCTCGACGACGCCGACGTGGCCGTCTCGGAGGCGGCCCGGGCCGCGCTCCCGGCGGCACTCCGCCGGCGCACCGAGGTCGTCGTGCACGGCATCTGGACCGACCACATCTCTTCGGCCCCTGGGCTCAGGGACAAGGTGAGGGCCGAGTTCGACGTGCCCGACGATGCCGTGCTGGTCGTGACCGTGGCCAACCTGCGCCAGGAAAAGGGCTACGAGGTGCTGCTGGCGGCGGCGAGGGAGCTGGTGGACGACCGCTTGCCCGTGCGCTTCGTGGCCGTCGGGCACGGCCCGCTGGAGGAGAGCGTCAGGGCCAGCCATGGCCGCCTCGGGCTGGGGGAGGACTTCAAGCTCGTCGGGCTGCGCAGGGACGCGGTGCGGATCCTGGCCGGGTCGGACCTGTTCGTGCTGGCCTCCCACCACGAGGGCTTCCCGCTGGCGGTGATGGAGGCCCTGGCCGTGGGGGTCCCCGTC
Source organism: Acidimicrobiales bacterium (assembly GCA_050744025.1). GTDB lineage: Bacteria > Actinomycetota > Acidimicrobiia > Acidimicrobiales > JAJPHD01 > JBOGGR01. Next base: position 377 of record JBOGGR010000263.1, on the reverse strand, counting down.
GTCGCCACGGCTGTCGGCGACGTGCCGGCGGCCGTCCGAGAGGGGATCGACGGGCTCGTGGTGCCGCCGGGCGACCCCGCTGCCCTGGCCGCTGCCCTGCGGACCCTGATCGTCGATCCGAAGCGCCGGGCGGCCATGACAGTGGCCGCCAGGGAGGGCGCCGCACGCTTCGACATCCGCAGCGCCTCCCGCCGCCTCGAGGCCATCTACCGCGACCTGACCCGGCACGGGTGACAGCGGGCTCCGCCCATGTCCTCACTCGACCGGGAGAAGGTCTTGTGCCACTCGAGCGGTCACGACCTCGGCAACCGGCACCGGCCGCAGCCGGCCATCGGTGGTGACGAGAGGCAGCGAGCGCGACGCGGCGAGCTCGACGT